>JAUXQA010000451.1 GCA_030683195.1 Rhodoferax sp.
GCAGCTCAGGCAGGAGCCTGCGCTGCGACTCTGCGTGCTGCCGGAGAGAAAGTGTTTGAGATCGGTGTGATTCAGGCACGTGGCGATACCGCCGCGGTTGTCGTGGCCTGACACTCGTCTAGCCCCAGCAGGGTTTGTCCATGTCTCTGAAGACCCAGACCCTGAAAAAGATCCCGCCCGGTATCTGGGTGCTGGGATTCGTCAGCATGCTGATGGATATTTCATCCGAGTTGATTCACAGCCTGTTGCCGGTGTTCATGGTCACCTCGCTGGGCATCAGCGTTTTTGTGGTGGGCCTGATTGAGGGCGCTGCCGAAGCCACGGCCCTGATCGTGAAAGTGTTTTCCGGTGCGCTGAGTGACTATTTTGGCAAGCGCAAACCGCTTGCCGTTCTGGGCTACGGCCTTGGGGCCTTGTCCAAACCCCTGTTTGCGTTGGCGACCACGGCCAATCTGGTGGTGGGTGCGCGTTTGATGGATCGAGTTGGCAAAGGGATACGCGGCGCGCCACGTGATGCGCTGGTTGCCGACATCACGCCTGTTGAATTGCGAGGTGCAGCCTTTGGTTTGCGTCAGTCTCTCGATACGGTGGGCGCCTTTATCGGGCCGTTACTGGCTATGGCGCTGATGTTATTGTGGGCCAATGACTTTCGTGCGGTCTTCTGGTTTGCCACTCTCCCCGCGTTCCTGTGCGTGGTCTTGTTGATCTTCGGGGTCCATGAGCCGCAGCAGCCTGCTGGCATCGCCCGCACCAACCCCATCAGCCGCGCCAACCTGGCCCGATTGGGCCGGTCTTACTGGTGGGTTGTGGCCTTGGGCGGTGTTTTCACTCTTGCCCGGTTCAGTGAGGCTTTCCTGGTGCTGCGGGCGCAACAAGGCGGCTTGGCGCTGGCCTGGACCCCTTTGGTGCTCGTGGCCATGAACATCATTTACGCAGCCTGCGCCTACCCGTTTGGAAAAATGTCAGATTCAGTGCGTCATGGCACCTTGTTGGCTTGGGGGCTGGTGCTGCTGATTTGCGCAGATGCCCTGTTAGCGCTGAGCAACAGTGGCTGCTTGTTTTGGGCAGGGGTTGTGCTGTGGGGGCTCCACATGGCGATGACCCAAGGCCTGCTGGCTACCATGGTGGCGGATACCGCGCCCGAGAACTTGCGCGGCACTGCCTACGGACTTTTCAATCTGGTGTGCGGTGTGGCGATGCTGGTCGCCAGTGGCTTGGCTGGATGGTTATGGGACCAGTGGGGGGCTCCCCTTACCTTTTTGGCAGGGATTTGCTTCTGTCTGGTGGCTCTGGTACTGCTTTGGTGGGGGCCAGTATCGGGCGCCGCAAAGCCGGCGGCCGCATCAGATGCTGGCGCGCCTTAGTTCGGCTACCCGCCCGGCAATCGCAGCCATGTCCAGCTCGGTTTTGGCATTGACAAGGTAGGTGTCCAGGTCAGCCAATGCCAAGTCCAGCTGTCCTAGCTCGGCATGGGCCAGCCCGCGATCACGGTATTCGGACCAGGTCTGTGGCAGCAGCACAATCAGTCGGTCCTGCACCGCAATCAGTCGCGACCAGTCTTCCTGGCTGGTGTGGATTTCTTTGAGGTTATTCAGCATTCTGGCGATGATGTCGCGCGATGGGGTTACCTGCAAATACAGGCCCAAGGGGACCTCAAATTCATCGACCAGACCGCTGCGCCGGCGAAAGGGCTCCAGCCGCTCGGACAGTTCTTCGCGGCCCAGCGACTGGCCGTCCAGCGGATCAATCACAACTTGACCATTGGGCAAATTGACCTTCACCATGAAGTGCCCCGGAAACCCAATCCCTCTGGCTGCCAAACCCACGCCTTGCGCCAACTCCAGCCACACCACCGCCAACGTGATAGGAATGGCCCGGCGGGTCTGCAAAATGGTACTGATGTAGCTGTTGTCGGGGTCGTAGTAATGGTTCAAATTACCCGCAAAGTTCAGATCGCGATAGAAAAATTGGTTCAAGGCACGCAACTTTTGCAACGGCGGAGCATCTGCGGCAAACCGGCGCTTGAGCCTGGCCAGCAACTGGTCGACGCTGCCCAACACCTGTTGCACATCCAGGTCAGGGTAGTCGTCCTGAGCGAGACTGGCAGCGGCTTCCAGCAAGGGAAACTCGGCGTCGCTTTGCACCAGAGCTGCAAAATAATCAAGCGGTGTAGGCAGGGTCAACAACAATTTCATGCCAATATCCTACGCCAAGAGTGTGCGGGTGGTTGATAGCAGACCCGTACAGCCCCAACGCAACATCTGGAATACAGGCCCGGGCTCTCTCAGCGCTGAATAAATTGCCGTAATTTAAGGCCTGAGGCCATGAGTGCTGAGAAATAGATAGCTGCTGAGGCAATCAATACGCCGGCTAGAAGCCCGATTCGCTTAAAACTCTCGCTGCGCATGTCGATCCACCCGACAGCGCCATTGGCCCACATCAAAAACACCGCCAGCAAGGCGCATGCCGCAATCACTTGCAAAATGAAGACGCCCCAACCCGGCGCTGGTTTGTAACTGCCTCGCTTGATCAAACCCACCAGCAGCCACAGCGCATTGATCATGGCGCCGATGCCAATCGACAGGGTGAGTGCAGCGTGCGCAAATATCGGCACCAGCACGATGTTGAGCAGTTGAGTAATGACCAGCACTGCCACGGCGATGGTCACCGGCGTCTTGGTGTCCTGGTTGGCGTAGTAGCCGGGTGCCAATACCTTGATGGCAACAATACCGGTCAAACCCACCCCCCAGCCCATCAGTGCGTAGGTAATTTGCTGGATGTCATTGGCGGTCATCGCGCCATAGTGGTACAGAACAGCAACCAAAGGGGTTGGTAGCGCGAGCAAGGCCACGGCACAAGGGACGGCCAGCAACACCACCAAGCGCAGGCCCCAATCCAGCATGGCTGAATATTTGGCTGTATCCCCGGCTGCGCGGGCCAGAGCCAGCTGGGGCATCAACACCACGCCCATGGCCACGCCCAGCATGGCGGTGGGAAATTCCATCAGGCGGTCAGCATAGGTGATCCAGCTCACGCTGCCTGTGGCCAGGTGGGACGCAATTTGGGTATTGATCAGCATCGAAATATGGGCCACGCTCACGCCCAACAAGGCAGGCCCCATCAGTCGCAAGATATTTTTGGTGCCGGGGTCGGCCCAGGCTGTGCGCAGCTCAGACCAGCGCAGACCAATGTGGGGCTTGAGCCCCAGCTTTTTGAGGGCTAGCCATTGCACCCCGAGCTGCATGACGCCGCCCAGCAGTACGCCACCGGCCAGGGCATAAATAGGCTCCAAACCCAGGGTCTTGAACCAAGGCGCACCCAGCCAGGCCGCACCAATCATGCACAGGTTCAGCAGCACAGGGGTCGCTGCTGGCACAGCAAAACGCTTCCAGGTGTTGAGCACGCCCGCTGCCAAGGCCACCAGCGACATGAAGGCGATATAGGGGAACATCCAGCGGGTCATGACGACCGCAATCTCGAAGCCGCGCGGGTCTTGCTTGAGGCCACTGGCCATCGCCCACACCAAGGCGGGAGCAGCAGCCACACCAATGATGCTCAGCACCATCAGGGCCCAGGTCAGCACCGTGGCTGTGCGGTCGATGACGATTTGCGTGGCAGCTTCGCCGTGCTGGGCCTTGGAGGCTGCCAGCACCGGCACAAAAGCCTGGCTGAAGGCGCCTTCGCCAAAAAAGCGCCTGAACAGGTTGGGAATGCGAAACGCCACGTTGAAGGCATCCGTCATGGCCGTCGCACCGAAGGTGGATGCAATCAGGAGCTCACGCGCCAGACCGGTGATGCGCGACAGCAGGGTCAGCAGGGAAACGATGGATGCAGATTTAAAAAGACTCACGACAGGAGTGTAGCTGTGACAGAAATCCGGCCTGCTACAATCGTGGGCTTTGCTGGCAACATCCTCAGACACAAGGAACTAAATAATGGCATCTACAAAACCCAAGAAAAAGAACCCGCGCCTCGCGTCGGGCCGTAAGCGCGTCCGTCAGGACGTCAAAATCAACGCTGCAAACACTTCGATGCGTTCCAAGTACCGCACTGCGGTGAAGAACGTTGAAAAAGCTGTGTTGGCTGGCGACAAGGTCAAAGCGACCGAGTTGTTTGCCAAAATGCAAGCCGTGGTTGATACCGTGGCTGACAAAGGCATTTTCCACAAAAACAAGGCTGCTCGCGACAAGAGCCGTCTGTCCACCAAGGTGAAAGCCCTGGTCGCAGTCGCCGCCTGAATTTCAGGCAAATCGCACGCATGACTGACAAGTTAACAACAGACTCAGACATGCGCCGTTTGTAAAGGGTGCGCTGTCAGCAAAGCAAACAAGCCGTCGAAAGACGGCTTTTTTGTTGTCTGGTGGTTTTTGTGTTTAACAAATAGCCATGGTTCTTAGGTCCGGCGGCAGTCGTTGTGAGAGCCGATGGCAGTGGGGTAGACGGCTCCGCGAATGTCCCCCGGTCCGGGCTTCGCCCGGTCCTCCTCCTTGATTTCGCTGCGCCGTCTACCCCACCGCCATCAGCCGCCAGCATGTTTGGTGCTCAAAATCCGCGCTGACTCCATAACTCAATGACTCCACGCCCCTCGAACGCCAGCAACGCTTGGCAAGCTCAGGAGGGTGTCTTCCCAAGAATGAAAGTAAAAAACAATGGGTCTATGCCCAAAGCCCCTACCTCATTGGCATGAGCAAGCAGCTTTACTTGCGCGTATCCGGCATCGAACATGCCTCAACGATCTGCAGGTCGTTGTCTTTGCCAAAGTTCATCACAAAATCCCAGGCCATGGGGTCGTAGTCCCGCAAGTCACGGTTCACGATCACACATTTCACCCCGTTGAGCGTCGTTGGAATGCACCAGGGGGAGTACAGCAAGTGGCTGCCGGGCTGTGCGCCGCCAGGGCGAAACTGGCTCATCACCCCGGCGAGCCGCTCCGCCCAGTCACTGGGACGAAAGGCCTTGCCGGCTGAGGTCTGGCCCAATATAAAAACTTCTTTGGCGGAGGTGGGAACCATCGGGTAGAGGTCAATCAAAAGTCACTGTCAGGATGTTGCAGTGCACAAGAATTCTACCCGATCATGTGTCTTATAGAAGACACCAAGCCGCGCCAAAATCACATCAGAGTAATGCTCAAATGTCAAAATTCGGGCGGCGTGATGCGCCTAGAATTGCATTTCAACGGCCCAATTCAAGTTGGGCCGCTTTGTTTTTTGAGATTGACCGGAGTCCAAGACCATGAACGCTGCCCTGCCCGCTGACCTCGCTATTGCTTCACCGTTGATTGAAGCGGCTTCGCCCCACGTGATGAACACCTACGGGCGCGTGCCGATTGCCCTGTCTCACGGCCAGGGGTGCCGCGTGTGGGACGTTAATGGCAAGTCGTATCTGGACGCCTTGGGTGGTATTGCGGTCAATACCCTGGGGCACAACCACCCCAAGTTGGTGCCTGCGCTGCAAGACCAGATCGCCAAGATCATTCACAGCTCCAACTACTACCATGTGCCTAATCAGGAAGTGTTGGCAAAAAAGCTGGTCGAACTCTCGGGGATGACCAATGTTTTCTTTTGCTCAACCGGCCTGGAGGCCAATGAAGCTGCCTTGAAACTGGCGCGCAAATTTGGCCATGACAAGGGTATTGAGCGCCCCGAGGTGGTGGTGTATGAGAAGGCCTTTCATGGCCGCTCGATTGCCACCTTGAGCGCCACCGGGAACCCCAAGGTACAAGCCGGATTTGGCCCGCTGGTGGAAGGTTTCATCCGCGTGCCCCTCAACAACATCGACAGCCTCAAGGCTGCGACAGAGGGCAACCCCAATGTGGTGGCGGTGTTTTTTGAAGCCATCCAGGGCGAAGGCGGCGTCAACCCCATGCATATGGACTACTTGAAAGCCGTGCGCCAACTGTGCGACGAGCGTGATTGGCTGCTGATGATTGACGAGGTGCAATGCGGCATGGGGCGCACCGGCAAATGGTTTGCGCACCAGTGGGCCGGCATTGTTCCTGATGTAATGCCTCTGGCCAAAGGCCTGGGCTCGGGCGTGCCGGTGGGCGCGGTGGTCGCTGGCCCCAAGGCGGCCCATATTTTCCAGCCCGGTAACCACGGCACCACGTTTGGCGGCAACCCTCTGGCCATGCGTGCGGGTGTTGAAACCATTCGCATCATGGAAGAAGACGGCCTGATGGCCAATGCAGCCACGGTGGGCGCGCATCTGGCAAACGGCATTCGCCATGCGTTGGCGGCGGAAATCGCCGCTGGCACGGTCAAAGAAGTTCGCGGCATGGGGCTGATGCTGGGTGTGGACCTGGCCAAACCTTGTGGTGATCTGGTCAAACGCTGTGCCGATAACGGCTTGTTGATCAGCGTCACCGCAGACACGGTCATTCGCCTGGTGCCGCCGCTGATCATGACGGTCGCGGAAGCCGATGAAGTCATCAGCATTTTGTGCCCCCTCGTGAAAAAATTGATCCTGGAGCAAGCATGAGTTCAAGTTTGAGTGCCGGCGTGCCCGTGCGGCACTATCTTCAATTCAGCGACCTGACCGCCAGCGATTACGCCTACATATTTGAGCGGGCCGCTCTGATCAAGAAGAAATTCAAGACCTACGAAAAACACCATTCGCTGGCCGATCGCACCTTGGCCATGATTTTCGAAAAGGCGTCCACCCGCACACGGGTGAGCTTTGAGGCTGGCATGTACCAGTTGGGCGGCAGCGTGGTGCACTTGACCACGGGCGACAGCCAATTGGGCCGGGCAGAACCCATTGAAGACAGTGCCAAGGTGATCAGCCGCATGGTGGACCTGGTCATGATCCGCACTTACGAGCAGACCAAAATCGAGAGCTTTGCAGCCCACTCGCGCGTACCGGTCATCAACGGCCTGACCAACGAATTTCATCCCTGTCAGATTCTGGCAGACATCTTTACCTACATCGAGCATCGGGGCGCCATTGCCGGCAAGACCGTGGCCTGGGTGGGAGACGGCAACAACATGGCCAACACCTGGCTGCAGGCCAGCGAGATTTTGGGGTTCAAGGTGCACGTCAGCACGCCCGGTGGCTATGAGGTGGATCAGGCCGTAGCTGGCCTGCGCTCGTCCGACAGCTACCAGGTATTCAGCGACCCGATGGAGGCTTGTGCCGGTGCCGACCTCGTCACCACTGATGTGTGGACCAGCATGGGCTATGAGGCCGAGAATGAAGCTCGCAAACTGGCGTTCAATGACTGGTGTGTGGATGCTGACATGATGCGTGCCGCCAGGCCCGACGCCTTGTTCATGCACTGTCTGCCCGCCCATCGGGGCGAAGAGGTAGAGGCCGACGTTATTGATGGCCCGCAGTCGGTGGTGTGGGACGAAGCCGAAAACCGCCTGCATGTACAAAAAGCGCTGATGGAGTTTTTGCTGCTGGGCAAGCTCTGAAGGGTGCCATGTCGGTGGCGGCGTGAAGAGGGTCGGTTGCTTTAGATCTAAAGTATTTGACCCACTGTTGGAAATAACCGACACCATGGGTTTTTAGGCGGTGATAAGGTCACCGCTTATGAAAAACATCTGGGATATTTCTCCCCCGGTAGACGAGCAGGCCGCCGTTTTTCCGGGTGACACCACCTATACGCAGCGGCTTCATTTCAGCCTGGGGCCCGACTGCCCGGTGAACGTCAGCGCCATCACGCTGTCGCCACATACCGGCGCGCATGCCGACGCCCCGATGCACTACGATGCTCAAGGTCAGGCCGTGGGATCGCTGGATTTACAGCCCTACCTAGGGCCGTGTCGGGTCATTCAATGTCTGGACGTGGGGCCGCTGGTACAGATTGAGCACATTGCTCACGCGCTGGACAAATTGCCCCCAAGGGTGCTGATCCAGACCAGCCGTCGTGCCAGCCAGGATTGGGCATCATTTACGGCTCTAGCCGTCGAGACCATTGCCTTTCTAGCTACTAAAAATGTAGTTCTCATTGGCATTGACACGCCCAGCGTCGACCCCGCCACCAGCCAGGACCTGCCCTCGCACCAGCAGCTCTTGCACCACCAGATGCGGGTGCTGGAAAACCTGGTGCTCGACGACGTTCCGCCCGGGGACTATGAACTCATCGCCCTCCCCCTGAAGCTCATGAAGGCCGACGCCTCGCCGGTCAGAGCCATCCTGAGAAGCCTTTGAACCCCTGGACCCCAACATCATGAAAACATTACACGACTGCCAGCAGCTTGACCTGCAAGACCCCCTGCGCCACCTCAAGGATCACTTCAGCTTGCCAGAAGGCGTGATTTACCTTGACGGCAATTCCCTGGGCGTGCTGCCCAAAACTGCAGCGGCCCGCGTGGCCGAAGTCGTGACGCAGGAGTGGGGACAAGGCCTGATCCGCTCCTGGAACAGTGCCGGCTGGTTCAACATGCCCCAGCGCATGGGTGACAAGATCGCCCCCCTGATCGGAGCCGGCCCCGGCGAAGTGGTGGCCACTGACAGTACCTCCATCAACCTCTATAAGGTGCTGAGTGCGGCGCTGAACATCGCCGCCCCAGACTCTCCCTTGCGCAAGGTCATCGTGAGCGAACGCAG
>JAUXQA010000461.1 GCA_030683195.1 Rhodoferax sp.
GAGCCCGCTCAGCCTGCGCCAAGCGGTTTTAGCTGCGACGGCCGCCGGCACTGCTCCCAAATGACCTCTTGCAAAGAAGCCACGTTATTCCAGAAGAACTGCCCCGGCATGGAGATGGATGGCGACGGTGATGGCGTGCCATGCGAGCAGCAGTGGTGTACTCACCCCTTTGCCAATTGAGCTTGGTAAAGATTTGTTGATTTAATCGGCCGCTGGTCATCGCTTTAGTGAATGACTGGATCGCCAAAGCTGCCTCACGGACGTCCCATAGAAAGGCGCGCGGATCACGCTGCATAAACGGCTTCGCGGTTGCGGTTGATGCTGGCCAGCACAAAGGGGTTGCGCACGGCACCCGGCTCTACCAAATCAACGCCACGGCCCAGTAACTGTTCCAAATCGGCCTTGGCGCCGAAGAATGATTCCAGACCGGGCTTTGCGTCAGGGGCGAACTCCACCAAAAAGTCGGCATCGCTGCTGGTCGGGTTGAAGTCATCGGCCCGCGCAGCCGAGCCAAACACCTCCAGCCGACTGATGCGGTAGCGCTGGCAGATGGCAGAGATGCCTGTGCGGTGTTGGGCGATGGCGGGGTGCATGGGTGAATTTTAGGGGGATTGGGTTGAGGCGGAAAAACTCATACGCAAAATTGGCCTCTATCCCTCATTGAATCTGAGCAAGAAGCTACTAAAAGAGTAGCAACTTAGGGGCGGATTTGAATACGGTTCTGTCATCGATCTCGCCAGTAATTCGGCTTGCGGTGCTGGTGGGCTATGGCGATGACCAGTACGTCGTCACCCTCTACGGAGTAAATGACGCTGTAGGGAAAACGATTCAGCCTGCAGCGCCGGGTCTGCGCGCTGAGCGGGTGCCACGATTGAGGAAACTGGGTAATCAGCTTGAATGCCTTAAGCGTTTCAACTAGCAACGCGTCACCTAGACCCGGTGCCTGATGGGCATACCACTCGATCGCCTCGTCCAGCTCTTGTTGCGCCGCTTCCAGCAGCAGGATATTCATGCGGCGCTGGACGTTTGGTATTTGGCCAACACCTCTGATAGTGGTATGGCGCGAATCTCACCCCTTCGGTAGGCCGCCAGACGGTCGTCCGCCTCGCTGGCCCACAGCGCATCCATGGTCGTGTCGGGCTGGTCCAGGCTATCCAGAATGCGCTCCACCAACTCCATCCGTTCGGTGGGGGGTAGCCGAACGGCTTGTTCACTCAATACTTTCGTGGTTTGGTGCATGACGGGCTCCGAGGTGATGACTGGCTTGCTTGAAAAGGAATATAACGCCTCGGGCATCAGAGGGCCAGCACAGGACACAGAATCAACGCGATTCATCCATGAAATATGCCTCTAGCCCCAGGGGAATTAGCGCTAGATGCTACTAAAAGCGTAGTAAAACTAGCTAACCACACCCACTACCTGCCGCTTCACCTCGTCCAGTGTCTTGCCGTTGGCGGCCTTCCATTCGATCCAGCCATTGGCAGACCGGCCCATTACAGCCATGGCCGCCATGCTGGGGCTGGAGAACAGGTGATCGCGGGTGACGACCCGCATGCCGCGCGGGTCGCCGGCGGGGAGGTAGATTTGGATGCTTTGGGGGCGGGCATCAGAACTGCCGCTTAGCCACGATGGCGTGCGGTGCCGGTTTGCCTGGGTTTGATACTCGGCACGACAAGCCCAAACGCCTCTGCCATGCGTTGCGCCTGCTTGGCAGATTGCACCAAGGCTTTTTGCAGCGCCTTGGGGGGAGGGCGTCAGACGGCTTGGCTGAGGTTTTTCAATTTTTGCCATGTTGCAGTTTCCGTTACTGTAAGTTGGGTTGCGCCTGAAGCGGTCTGTTCGACGCATCGTGGCCAAACACAAGGCATGCCCCGCGTGGTCCGCAAGGTCGAGGCGGCTTGCCGGGGCCGCACAGGTTTTCAAGCGCTGGGTGCATGAAGTTGTTCCTCCGTTCCGATGAGCCAAATTTTGGGCTGTTGCCACACGCGGGTGACAAAGGCGCTGTCTTGTTCAAAGCGCTTGGCCCAGTCTGCAGGCGTGTACAGCGTGGGATTGACTTTACGGCCTAGCGCCATGGTGGCGCTTTCCAGCGCACCAAACACCTCGCCATAGCCCAGGGTTTTGCTGACGATCATCACGTCCACATCGCTGTGGGCGGTATCTTGCTGACGGGCCACCGAGCCGTAGATGAAAGCTGCAGCTATTTGCGCCGCCAATGGCGCAAGCGCAACGCGGAGTACATCGGCCAGCCCCATGGTCTTGAGCACCAGCGAGCGCAACTCAGTAAACACCGGCGCGCTGGCATTGGCCTGGTAATGCTTCTGGTTACCCTGCTTGCGCACGGTGAGCAAGCCGGCCTCTGACAAACCCGCCAGCTCGCGCTGCACTGCGCCAGTGCCCGACTGCGCCAGCGCAATCACCTCGTTGGCGTAGAAGCTACGGTCTGGTGTGCCAAACAGCACGGCCAGCACCCGTTGGCGGACTTTGGGGAAAAGAGCGTCTGCGAGGGCAGAAGATTCAGTTGGATTGGTTGAAATACCCATATTGGGTTTGATAATACCCTAAATGGGTATTTTTATGCATATTTTCAGTCAAATAGGGCTCTAGCCGGCGTGGAATATGTGCTGAAAGCTATCAAAAAATATAACGCTCAGCCGCCCAAGACCTCTGAACCCACCACCTGCCGCTTCACCTCGTCCAGCGTCTTGCCGTTGGCGGCCTTCCATTCGATCCAGCCGTTGGCAGACCGGCCCATTACCGCCATGGCCGCCATGCTGGGGCTGGAGAACAGGTGATCGCGGGTAAAGACCAGCATGCCATTTTGCGCGGAGAGGATGCCGTCCAGCGCCAACTGGTTGCGCAGCCGCTCGTTGGATGTGCCCTGAATGGAGGCCACGATTTCGGCGCGCCCCCTGGAGCCCTTGTGCACCACAAACCCCTCGGTGGTGTACTCGCCCACGCCATCTGCGCCAGAGCCTTTGCAGTAGAACAACTCCTTCTCGCCCTTGGCGGTGGGCAAATTGGTTAGCGGCTCGAACAGCGGTTGGCCCAGCGTGGCCAGCAAGGTGGCAGCGGTTTCATGAATTTCGTGGCAGTCTGCCTCCAGCGGCGCGGGCGTGTGCGGCCGGGCCCCGGAGTTGCCATTCTCCAGGCTATAGCGCCCGGCCTGAGTGGCCTGTTGAATAGCAAACCACTCCAGAAACAGCGCGTGCGTTTGCGTCAGGCTGTTTGTCAGCGAAATGACCACCATCGCCCGGTTCCAGAAGTCTTTGCCCTGGTTGTGCTGCACCAGCCGCGTACCCACATTGCCCGACTGGCCGATGTAAGCGCGGGGCAACCCGCCTTCCGACAAGTCGCCCATCAAAAAATACACGCCCACCTGCTGCGCCTCGGGCATCTTGAGGAAGTCTGCCAACTGGCTGCGCGGCACTTCGATCACGCGAACAATGCGCGTCGTGATCTCGGCGACGCGCATGCCGCGCGGATTGCCAGTGGGGAGGTAGATTTGGATGGTTTGGGGGCGGGACATCAGAACTGCCGCTTAGCCACTATGGCATGCAGTGCCGGTTTGCTTAGGCTAAACACTCGGCACGACAAGGCCAAACGCATCTGCCATGCGTTGTGCCTGTTTGGCAGATTGCACCAAGGCTTTTTGCAGCGCCTTGGGGGAGGGAATTAAACGACTTGGCTGAGCTTTTTCAGTTTGTGCCATATAGCAGTCTCCGTGATGGTTAATTGGGTGCGCACGTCGATCTTGAGCCGGTTCTTGTCCGTCAGCAGCTCCTTCATGCGGTCGTTGAGCTTGAGAAACGGGCTGATCAGAATCAGGCGATCTGATGCGCCCTTGATCATCTCTTCAAGGATGTAATTAGTTGCGCTTGTATTTAGGATACTTGGCCATTTTTATGTCTACCCTGAGTTGAACTAATGTTTGTTCTTCGATTTTGAATTCTCTTCGTTGCTACATGCGGTGGCACGTTGGTGGACTTTTGACGTAGTTGAAACGAAGTTGATATTGCCGCGTGTTATGCAATTCTTCCTAAAACGGCATGTCGTCATCGAAAAGGTCATCAAAACCATTTTTGGCATCTACGTGGTTGATAGCCCAATCGACCAGCGCAATATCGACGATTCCAGAAAGTGATCGCTTCAACTGCTTGAGCCATGGTTTTCTCTCATCTTCTGGTAAGACTCGGCTTGCGTATACAACTGCACGTAGACTTTGAGGTGAAAGAGCGAAAACTTCGTCTTTGTATTTTCTGACCCAAGCCACATTTCGTTCTTTGAACGCCATTTGGGCTTGACTTGAAATGTTCTGACTTTTGTTGATGAACTGCTTTAGAGTCGGTGAAATTTCGAAAAGGTTTTGTTTCAGGATTGCCCATTCGATCCAAATTCTCTCCAAGTCGGATAGTTGACTGGAGTTTTGAATCCAAGTCTCCAATTTTGCACCCATCGCATCTTTGCCATATTTTTCTGTAACCTCGGTAAGGTAAAAGGCCACCGAGTTGAGCACCGGCCGAAGCAATTCAAAGTGATCAAAGCAAAGATCTACCAGCTCTGGTAATTTGAGAAATCTGCCTTGTCGCAACAGGACACGAGCCAATCCCAGATCTAAGTTGCTTCGATCACAAAGTCCTGTAAACGCTTCTATAACTTTTGCCTTGTGCAAAGCAAACTCTAAGGCTCTGTCCGCTACAGAAGCAGGAACTTGAACATGATCATCGTCGGTCGTATCTTTATCCTCGATTGCCGCGTCCAAAGCTTCACCAATTGCGGGCACATAATCTCCACCGCTTTCAAAGCTTGAGAAAAGTTCAGCTTTCTCAAGTTCGTAATGATTCTCTAATTCTGTCGCCACAAAACTCTCGGTAGAAAGAATCCGAGTTTTTTCTGACGAAAGCGTAAGTCTGTGAACCTTATGAAGATAGAGAGTGAGATCGCGCTGAATTTTTTCAAGATGCTGGATGTTGTCGCCATATATGCGGAAATCATCAACATATCGAGTATGTTCAACTCCTAAATCCTCTAGGAAGTTGTCGACGTCAGTCAGCGTAGCTTCGGAGAAAACAATGCTGGGTGCTGGACCTACAGGCACTCCTTGAGAGTTACGCTGATTGAGCTTGCTCAGGAATCTTTCAATGTCCGTGGCCAATTCTGCTGATGCATTTGTAGCGCTGGCTATTGAATTTTGTAGCCGGTGAAGATAAATTTGATTGTAGAAATCAACTATGTCTGACAGTAAGACAAATTGGTATTGACCGGCTAAGGCTTTGCTTCTGTCTCTATAGGTTTCGAATCCATTACCTCGTGAAAAATAGCTGCCTTCGTCAATTTGTATGCGATATGCGCATGCTATCCCGGATTCAATTGGTTTCCTGCTCTGTTCAATTCGGTTGGCTGCCAGAAAAGCCAATGCTACGTAGATTTGACAATCAGTAGCCTCCAATTGATGGACGATTCTGTATCCGCCGCGGTGCTTGCGCCAAGGTAAAGCTGTTAGTGCATGAGTTTCATACCCTTCGGTGATGTCTATCGTTAACAGTCTGGCTTTGACAAATTCCCATTGCGACCAGACTGCTTCAAGTTCGATTGGATCAGGGAAAAAATCGCTTATGTAATATCTATTTAGATGCTTTTTTGCGAATTCAAGCGACTCGTTTGTGATTCTTCCCATTTGTTCCTTTTGGTATTTTTACTTCCCCCAACTATCCTTCAACCCC
>JAUXQA010000463.1 GCA_030683195.1 Rhodoferax sp.
TTCCTGGATCAGCGCGCTCTTGATGCGCTTGCCACGAACCTCCTCCAGGAAGTCCGAATAACCCATGTAGCCCGAACTGGCCGCACCGCGGGTGTCGAATTGTTTGAAGACGGTGAAGAGCACCATGGCTATGACAAGCCAGACGGCAACTTTAGAAAACCACTGATTATTCAAGCGAGGCTCCAATAGAGACACAAAGTAGATGACAGATCACAAGTGGGATTCATTTTAGGCGTTTCAAGTCAGGCAAGGCGCTGGCTTTGTGCATTCAGCCCCAGATGACACATGGAAATCAAGGCTGCTTCAAGCCCGTGCCAATCAAAAATGTTTCCGACGACTTGTCTCTGGACGCTTTGGGCTTGAGCGGTCTGACAACTGTGAAGGTTTCTCTGAATCGCTTCACCAGCGGATCATACCCGCCGCCATGAAAAACTTTGGCTACCAAGACCCCGTGCGGCTTCATGTAGCTTTGGGCAAACTCAATCGCCAACTCAACCAGATTCTCAATGCGTGCCGCGTCTGCGGATGCTATGCCTGATAGATTGGGCGCCATGTCTGACAAGACCACATCCGCCTTGCGGCCCTTCATTTCATCGGCCAGACGCTGCAACACTTCGGCTTCCCGGAAGTCCCCCTGCAAGAAAACAACGCCTTCCACAGGCACCATTGGCAAAATGTCCAATGCGATGATGCTGCCGTTGAGCTCACCCGCTGCCGCCCCGCCGCTTGTGGCGGTCTTGGGTGACATCTTGCGGCGCACATACTGACTCCAGGCGCCCGGAGTGGACCCCAAATCAACCACCAAGTGGCCAGGCTTGATCAAACCGAGGGTTTCATCAATCTCCTTGAGTTTGTAAGCGGCGCGGGCCCGATAGCCCTCCAACTTCGCCAATTTGACGTAAGTGTCATTTACGTGATCGTTGATCCAGGCCCTGTTGACCTTGGTGCTTTTTGTACTGGATTTCATTTATACCTTCGTAACCGATAATACCGACATGTCTCAAATTCAACTGACCCCCGCTCAACGCAAAGAACACCGCTCCGAAGCCCATCACCTGGACCCCGTGGTCATGGTGGGAGGAGACGGACTGACTGACGCCGTCAAGAAAGAAGCCGACGCCGCCTTGAACGCGCACGGACTGATCAAGATCCGCGTTTTTTCTGATGACCGCGCAGCGCGAGAAGC
>JAUXQA010000467.1 GCA_030683195.1 Rhodoferax sp.
GGTGGGGAAGGTTTGGGCAAAGGTGTATTCGCGCTTTTCAGCCGCCATCAGTTTGGCCAAGCCGGCACCATCCACAGCGCCCTTGTCAGCCAGTTTTTTAGACAGCGTGATGGCCTGGCCGGTGTGGTTGAGGGTCATCAGCACGGCCATGTCTTTTTTCGGGCCGGCCACACCCAGGTGCACGCCGTAGATCAAGCCGTACAGGGCATGGGCAAAGTCCAGCTCGCCGGTGACCAGTTTGTCGCGCACACCGGCCCAGCTGGCCTCTTTGGTGGGAATGATCTTGACGCCATACTTCTTGTCAATGCCCAGCACCGAGGCCATCACCACGCTGGCGCAGTCGGTCAGGGGGATGAAACCGAGTTTGACCTCGGTTTTTTCAGGGGCGTCCGACCCTGCGGCATACACCACCGAACGCAGGGCAGGGGAGATGCCGATGGCACCCACGGCGGCGGTTTGCAGCACCGTGCGGCGGCTGAGACTGGGTTTCAAAAGATCGGTCATGGCAGGCTTTCTTTCAAGTGATGGAGGCCGAAAAACAAAAAAGGCGTCCACACAGAGCCCAAAACGCGCTTCGCATTTCGAACCTGTGGGGACGCCTTTGTCCTTTGCTGACCTGCTGCTCCCGCCGTTGGAAGCCGCCTGTCAACAGACCATCGCTGGTCTCTCTAGGTAATAAGCAAACTGTGTGCCATGTTTTTTGACTGAAATTTTGCTATGAAATAGTTGAATAAAAACAAATAAAAACGCTGGCTAGAACGTGATTTTGTTAAAAGTTAGGTCAAGCACTTGCTGCAGCACCGGTTTTGTGCAGCGCACCAAATCAAGGCTGTGCGTGATGCGTTTGATTTGTTTCTGCACGGGGTGACGTTGTCAGGTGCTTTTGCGGATGGCCTGCGTCCTGCTTGACCTATGCCCAATCGCTGCCGATGCAGTATTGCGAGCTCATGTTTATCGACATTGCTGGCCTTGAGCTTCGAGCCGGTGCTGTGGAGGAGGGCAATTGGCTGCAGAAGTCCTTTATGCTCAGCCGGACATAAGCGTCTGTAGCCAAACTGGACACTCGCCGGCCCGTCTCGCGCACCTGGATCAATTTCAATTTCTTGTGTGTGCCACAACCAAGCGCGTTGTGTGACAATTTGGCCCTTTGCCCACATGAATCCCCGGCGTAACAGCCGTGCTTCTGCAGGCTGTTTTTTCATGAAACAGGAAGCCCAAATATGACGACAGCTTCTAACGCTCGCGCGACGGAAACACCTAAAAAGCGCGGGGTGATGTTGGCGTTGGTGGCACTGGCGATTGGGGTCCTGACTTTCCTGGCATTGCGGTCACCGGTTGTCACGGTAGGGGCAGTGAGCAAGGTGACGATCGCAGTGCCTATGCAGGTCAGCAGTGCGCTGATGCATGTGGCCGCCGGGCAAGGCCTGTTCCTGAAGGCTGGCGTCGATGTGGTCGGTCAACCCTTCGAGCTTGGCAAAGATGCGTTGAAGTCCATGATCGATGGCAAGTCGGATCTGGCCGTGGTGGCCGACACGCCGTTCATGTTCGCGTTGCTCGGCGGCGCTGACATTGCCATGCTCGCCGGTATTTCGAAAGGGCGACGCTCCCTGGCGATCGTCGCCCGCCCTGAGCGTGGCATCAACCAGATACAGGACCTCCGTGGCAAGTCGGTCGGCGTGATCATGGGTACCAATCAGACCTATTTTCTTGACGCCATGTTGCAGGTCCACGGTGTGCCAAGCAATCAGGTGAAATTGGTCGATCTAAGGGCCGACACGGCCGTAAGCGCCTTTAAGGAAGGTCGGATCGACGCAACGGTGGTGTATCAACCTTTTCTGGCCAGGCTGGAAGCGGAAATGGGCGATCGCATCAAGGTGTTTCGTGGTGATGATGTGTATGCGTTCCGCTTCATGCTGGTGGGCAAGCCGTCCTACATCGATAGCCATCCAGAAGAAGTTCGCCGGGTGCTGAGTGCGTTGATCGCCGCCAACCAGGCCATTCTTGCCAATCCGGCCGAGGCGCGTCGCACCGTGGGGCATGCGGCCAAGATTGATGATGCCACCATGGCAAAACTGTTTGAACCTGAAGACTATGCTGTCTCGCTCGATCAGGCGATGCTGCTGGCGCTGGATGACCAAACGCGATGGGCAATGGCAAAGGGGCTGGTGACCCCAGGGCCCGTGCCGAACTATCTGAATGCCATGAAGTACCAGCATCTTGACGCTGTGCTGCCGACGGCTGTGACGATCGTGCATTAGGGGCTGCCATGAAGATTCGATCGCAGATCAACGGCTTGCTTGTGTTGGCGGCCGTCATTATTTCGGTCGCTGTTGCCATGACGGTGATTTCGGCCCGCGATGTGTCGCAGACAACAAGCGACATCAGTGCGGCCCAGGATTTGATTGATAGCGCCTCTCAGTTGCGTCAGGTGGCGGTGGAAACTGCCTTGTTTCATGAAGTGCGCAGCCAGGACCAATGGCAGCGCAAGATCGCCGGTGTCACCCGTGAGATTGACCACCTGCGTATCTCGACGCCCCGCGAAAAGGCGAATCTGGAGAGCATTCGTAGAAAGATCGAAGTGATGCAGGTCATCTATCCGCGACTTATCCGTGTGCCGGGTGCGACCACGACCACCGCCACCAGGCCCCGCTCAGAGCTTGAGGTGGCCATGGAAACGCGCGCGGTTGCGTCCTTGCTGGTGGTGACCCAGGAAGTCATTGACATTGGGCATGAACTGATTCGCGGCAATCAGGAGCAAGCCAAGTCAGCCTTTTGGGGTATGCAAGTGTCGATTGGGCTGGTCATTCTGGCCATGGGGACACTCGTTGGATTTGTCTGGCTTCTTGTGAGTCGCCGCATTCTGCAACCGTTGCGCATTTTTGAACAAGGCACCCAGCAGTTGGCGGCAGGCAATTACAGGCACCGCCTGAAGCTGACGCAGCACGATGAAATCGGTGACTTGGCGCTTGCGTTCGACACCATGGTCGTGCGAGTCGAGACCGCTGCGCTGGACCTCGAAAAACACCGCGACAGTCTTGCGGCTGTGGTGCTCTCCCGCACCAACGAACTGTTGAATGCCAAGGACGCTGCTGAAGCGCTCTCCCAATATGCCCGCAGCCTCATTGAGGCCAGTCTGGACCCCTTGGTCACCATCAGCGCGCAAGGCAAGATCACCGATGTGAATGAGGCCTCCGTGCAAGCCACAGGTGTGCCACGTGAGCAGCTGATCGGCACCGACTTCTCAAATTATTTCACCGAGCCAGACCAGGCGCGCATCGGTTACCAGAAGGTCTTTTCCGAAGGGTTGGTGCGTGACTACCCGCTCGCCATCCGGCACACGACGGGCCGCATCATGGAGGTGCTTTACAACGCGGCTGTTTACCGGGATGGCAAGGGCAATGTTCTTGGGGTGTTTGCCGCAGCGCGCGACATCACTGAGCGCAAATTCCTGGATCAGGTGTTGCGGGAAAAAAATGTGGAGCTGGAGCGCGCCAAGGCTGCGGCGGAAAAAGCGAACCTTGGCAAGTCGGAATTCCTGTCCAGCATGAGCCATGAGTTGCGCACGCCGCTCAATGCCATCCTCGGTTTTGCCCAGCTGATGGAATCCGACTCGCCTGAGCCGACGCCAAAACAACAACGCAGCCTTGTCCAGATTCTCAACGCGGGGTGGTACCTGCTGGAGCTGATCAACGAAATCCTCGACCTGGCGCAGATCGAATCGGGCAAGATCACGCTTTCGCTAGAGCCATTCTCGCTGGTCGAGGTCATGAACGAATGCCGCGCCATGGTCGAACCGCAGGTCATTCAGCGTGGGATCGATCTGAAGTTTTTGCCTCTCGAATTGGACCATTTTGTCGAGGCCGACCGAACCCGGATGAAGCAGGTGTTGATCAATCTGCTGTCAAACGCCATCAAGTACAACAAGCCTGGCGGTACGGTCACATTGGCGTACACCGTGATGAACCAAGATTCGATTCGTATCAGCATCCGGGACACCGGCGTCGGGCTGACACCGGATCAGTTGGCGCAATTGTTTCAACCATTTAACCGACTCGGCAAGGAATTCGGCCCTGAGGAAGGCACCGGCATAGGCTTGGTGGTGACCAAGCGGCTGGTCGAGTTGATGGGTGGCACCATCGGCGTGGACAGCACCGTGGGGGAGGGAAGCGTATTCTGGATTGATTTCAGATTGGCGATGGCACCACCGGTGGCGTCCCACTATGTGGCGCAGACGACGCTGCCAATCGTGCAGGTGTCAGACGGCATGCCGTTGCGGACCCTGCTGTATGTGGAAGACAACCCGGCCAATCTGACCTTGATTGAGCAACTGGTGGCCCGCCGCTCCGACCTGCGGCTGTTGACTGCGGCGGACGGCCATCTCGGCATCGAGTTTGCGCGCGTCCATCAGCCGGACGTGATTTTGATGGACATCAACCTGCCCGGCATCAGTGGGCTTGATGCGATGAAAATCCTGCGCGCTGGACCTTTGACAGCACATATTCCAATCATTGCACTCAGCGCCAACGCACGGCCCCGCGACATCGCCAATGGCCTGTCGGCTGGTTTTTTCAGCTATCTGACCAAACCTATTAAATTCGGCGAGTTCATGGACAATTTGGATTTGGCACTGAAATCTTCGGAAGTTGGCAAGAACCCCGCCGAAATGGAAAAATCGACATGAGGAATATGGCGCAGTGTCGTCTGCATGCCCAACCGGACTTGCATGAATAGCCGTCCTCACGGCGCGGCAGTCTGCCGCCCAAGCCGCTGATTTCAACAGGCAGACGGTTGTTGGCCGGGTCTCAACTCGATCAGTCCCCAAAACCGGTTTGTCATCACTTCAAGGTTGGTTTTGACCAGCGGCAAGGCTGCAGACACCTTCTATCTTGCTATTAATATGTACAAAGATATGCAATAAATACGCCGGCTACAGGCTGAAACTGTACGAAATCAGGCCTTTAACGGATAGTTCGCATTCATTTGGTGCGGTGCACCAAATGAATGCGAACTATGGCCTTCAGGACGGTGCGGCGATCATCAGGCTGTGGTTTACCCCAGCAGATCCGCCACGTCCAGCATGCGCTGCGCAACCTCCACGAGTTTGAGGTTCTTGTCCATGGCGGCTTTGCGCAGTCGGGCGTAGGCGGCAGGTTCAGTCATCTGCTGGCGCTCCATGAGCAGGGCCTTGGCCCGGTCGATGACTTTGCGGTCTTTCATGGCGGCGCTGAGTTCGTTCAGTTCGGTTTTTGTCTCGGCCAATTCCTGGCGTAGCGACTGCTCGTGCTGAAAGCGGGCCAGCGCTACATCCAGAATCGGGCGAATGCGCTCGGCCGACAAGCCCGCCACGATATAGGCTGAGACGCCCGCTGCCACTGCGTCTTTCACGTGGCGGGTGTCGTCGTCGTTGGTGAACATCACGATGGGGCGGCGGGCGTCCCGCGTGGCCATCACCACGTGCTCCAACGCGTCGCGGGCATCGCTCTCGGCGTCCACAATGATCATGTCAGGCTGCAGTTGCGCCAGACGCTCTGTCAAAAAAACGTCTGCCGGCAGGGTAGCAATCAGGTTGAAGCCGTTGCTCAGCAAACCAATGCGCAGGCTGCGCGAGCGCTCGGCCTGGCTGATGGCGTGCTCATCGTCCTGGTCTTCGATGTCCAGGTCGGGGGCGACAACAACAATTCGCAAGGCTTCGTTCATGCGCGAATTTTTGCAAGAAACGTGCCACTCGTCGTGTGGGTTCTTTGTGCCAACGCCCAAGTCAGTTTTCTGATGCCAGCTGAAGGGCTGCTTTCATTCGACCTTCGAAATCGTGGTCTGTGCAGGTGCTGTCCCACCCCCCAGCGTCTTGAACAAGACCACCTGATTCTGCAAATAAGCCAGCCGGGTTTGCACCAGGGCCTGCTGCACGCCAAACAGCGATCGCTGCGCATCGAGTGATTCCAGCTGGCTCGCAGCGCCATTTTCCAGTCGCAGGTTGGTCAGACGCAAGCGGGTGGATTCGCTCTGAAGCTGGCGTTCTGTGGCTTGCAGTTGGCGCGCGAGGGTGTCGCGCCCGGCCAGAGCGTCAGCTACTTCGCGAAAGGCGCTTTGAATGGCTTTCTCGTATTGGGCAACCGCAATGGAGCGCCCCGCTGTGGATGAATCCAGCCCCGCCTGGTTGCGCCCGGCGTCAAAGATCGGGAGCAGCAACTGCGGCGCCAGGGTAAAGCCCCAGGAGCCGCTTTTGAGCAAGCCGTTCAGGGCGCTGCTGGCGGAGCCCACGCCGGCTGTGAGCGAGATGCGCGGAAAAAAGGCTGCGCGGGCTGCGCCGATGTTGGCGTTGGCGGCAATCAATTGCTGCTCCGCTTGCCGGATGTCGGGGCGGCGGGTCAGCAGGTCGGACGGCAGGCCACTGGGCAGCTCTGGCAAGTGCAGTGTGCTCAAGCTTGGCGTGGTCAGGCGGGCCAGTGCCTCGGGCGGCAAGGCTTGTCCCAGTAAAAGCGCCAAGGCGTTTTCATCCAGCGCGCGCTGGCGCTGTTGTTGGGCCAGCGTGACGCGGGCAGCCTCCACCAGCGACTGCGACAGGCGCAGGTCCAGCTCGGACGAGGCGCCGTTGTCAAAGCGCAATTGCACTAGTTTGAACGATGACTCGCGGGTGTCCAGCGTCTGGCGGGTCAGTGCCAGCAGCTCTTCGTCGGCCAGCAGGCCCAGCCAGGTTTGAGCCACGGTAGCCATCAGGCTGATCTGGGCGGTGTTGCTGCCCTCGGTGGTGGCCAGGTACTGGGCCAGGGCCTGTTCCTTGAGGCTGGCGACACGGCCGAAGAAGTCAATCTCATAGGCCGTGACCAGCAAGCCTGCCGTGTAGGCGCTGCTGATACCGCCCGAGCTGGTAGGTGTGCGCGAGCCGGTGGCGGCGGCGTTGACGCTAGGGAACTGGTCTGCGCGTTTGATGCCCAGTTGCGCACGCGCTTGCTCGATGTTGAGTACCGCTACGCGCAGGTCGCGGTTGTTGAGCAAGGCGATGTCGATGAGTGACTTGAGCGTGGGGTCAGCAAAGAAGTCTTGCCACGCTACCTCGGCCGCCGGTGAGCTGGCGCTGCGCGGGGTGACGCCCGGCCAGTCGATGGCAATAGGGGCCGTCGGGCGTTCGTAGGTTGGCATCATCGAGCAGCCGGCCAGGGTGGCCGCCGCCGCCAGGGCGGGCAGGGTACGCTTGAAAAACAGCATGGTGACGCTCGGTTGGGTTGAGTTCTTAGTCATGGGGGCGTCATCCAATATGTTCGGCTTGCGTCGCATGCAAGGCAGCTTGGCGTGCACTGTCCTTGAACAGCGTGCGCACCACCACAAAGAAGATGGGCACAAACACCACGGCCAGCACTGTGCCGGTCAAGATGCCGCCAATCACGCCGGTGCCAATGGCCCGCTGGCTGGCTGAGCCGGCGCCGGTGGCAATGGCCAGGGGGAGCACGCCCAATGTGAATGCCAGCGAAGTCATCACGATGGGCCTGAAGCGCAGGTGCGCTGCCTCCAGCGCCGAGGCCACCACGCTCTTGCCCTGGGCCTGCAGGTCCTTGGCAAACTCGATGATCAAAATGGCGTTCTTGGCCGATAGGCCGATGATGGTGATCAAGCCCACCTGAAAGTACACGTCATTGGAGTAACCACGCAGCAGGGTCGAGAGCAGCACGCCCAACACGCCGAGCGGCACCACCAGCACCACCGACAGCGGGATGGTCCAGCTCTCATACAACGCCGCGAGACACAAAAACACCGAAAGAATCGCAAAGCCATACAAGATGATGGCTTGCGAGCCGGCCAGCTTTTCTTCACGGGACTGGCCTGTCCACTCAAAGCCGAAGCCCGGTGGCAATTGCGCGGCGAGTTGCTCCATCTCCGCGAGTGCGGCACCCGTGCTGAAGCCTGGCGCGGCACTGCCGCTGATGCGCATGGCGGGATAGCCGTTGTAACGCACGGTTTGCATCGCACCTGTCACCCAGCGGGTGGTGGTGAAGGCCGAGAGCGGCACGGCTTGGCCTTTGCTGTTGATCACGTTGAGTTTGAGGAGGTCGTCTGGTTGCATGCGCGCTGGTGCATCGGCTTGCACCACCACGCGCTGCAGGCGTCCGGCGTTGGGAAAGTCGTTGACATAGCTCGATCCCAAGGCCGTGCCGATGGCGCCGCTGATGGCGTCATAGCTCACGCCCAGAGAACTGGCCTTGTCGCGGTCGATGTCGAGCTGCAGTTGCGGTGCGTCTTCCAGTCCGTCAGGTCGCACCTGGGTCAGCACTTTGCTTTTGGCCGCCATGCCCAGCAGCTGGCCGCGCGCGGCCAGCAAGGCGTCGCGGCCCAGGCCGGCGCGGTCTTGCAGTCGCAAGCTGAAGCCCGACGAGGAGCCCAATTCGGGAATGGGCGGCGGGCTCAGCGGGAAGATGAAGGCATCGCGAATCCCCGCCAGACCGCCAAACGCGCGGCCTGCCAGCGCCTCGGCACTGCTGCCGGCGCCGCTGCGCTCAGCCCAGTCTTTGAGGGTGACAAACGCCAGCGCGGCGTTTTGGCCTTGACCCGAGAAGCTGAAGCCCAGCACGCTGA
>JAUXQA010000469.1 GCA_030683195.1 Rhodoferax sp.
GCAGCGTGAGGTGGTGCTTGTCGTCCACACCCCGCACGCGGCGCAGCTTGTCGGCGGCAGCCTTGTCATCAATGTGGCAAACGAGCGCGTAGCTGGAATCAGTGGGAACCGCCAGAACTTCGCCTTTTTCAAGGAGCGCGACGGCTTGCTTGAGCAAGCGAGGCTGAGGGTTGTCGGGGTGAACTTCAAATAACTGGGGCATGCGGGTATTGTCCGTGAAGATGGGGGTTGATCAGAGCGGTGCTGCAGGCGCTGATTGAGTGAGGCGCAGCCTGGCCAGCTCCCGCGCCGACAGCAAGGCATTGCCAACGCCGCTAGCTGCAATCACCGCAATACCCAGCCAGGCCAGCCCATCAGGCGCATGGTTAAAGACCAGCCAGCCAGCCAGGGTGGCAAACGCTATTTGGGAATACAAAAACGGGGTCAGTATGGGAGCAGAGGCCCGCATATAGGCCCGAATCAGCATAAGGTGGCCAAAAGTCCCCATGAAACCAATCAGCACAAACCAGGGCCAGTGTGCCAGCAGGGCGGCTGTACTCCAGCTGAACAGCACGATGGGGCTCATCACCAGCGCACCGACCAGACCGGTATAAAAGTGGGTGGTGTAGGGGTTTTCGTCCCCGCTGAGCCGGCTGGTGAGCACCTGAAACCAGGCATAGGTTGTCACCAGCACCACGGGGAACAGCAAGGCCCAACTGAACACTTGCCCTCCCGGGCGAATCACCAGCAACACGCCTGCCAGGCCCGCCACCATCAGCAACCAGCGCTGTTGCGAAACCGGGTTTTTGAGTATCCAGGCCGCCATGGCAGTCGCAACCAAAGGCGACAGCATCACCATGGCCGTGAACTCGCCCACCGGCAAATACTGCAGACCAAAGAAAGAGCAGGCACTGGTGGTAAGCAACAGCACGCCGCGCAGGGTCTGAAAGCGGGGGTTGGGGGTGGACAGCAGGCGCAGCCCCTGGACTGGAAGCCGCAACGCAAAAGTTACCACCGCCTGGAAGGCGTAGCGAAACCAAAGCAGCATGAGCACCGGCGCAAGTTGCGAGGCGTATTTGGTGGCGGTGTCCAGCACGGCAAAGCACAGCGCGGCCAACACAATCAACATCACGCCGCCGCCCTGGCGGGAATGAAAGAACGACATGAGGAGCTTAAGGCGCGTTACAGGCCGCAGCTTCTGCACTGACAACCGGTGCGAGCTGGATGCGGTCGGTCAGCAGTTCCCATACCGGCGTCAGCGTACCTGACAGGTAGGGCAGTGTGCCCAGCTCGGTGTGACTCTCATCGGGGCTGTGAAAGTCGCTGCCCCGGCTGGCCGCCAGCCCGAACTCGCGTGCCATATCGGCGTACACCAGGTACTCGGGGGCGCTGTGGCTGCCGGTGACCACCTCAACGCCTTGGCCGCCGTGGCTCTTGAACTCGGTGAACAGCGCAAACTCTTCGTTGGTGCTGAACTTGTAGCGGGCGGGGTGGGCAATGACCGCGACGCCACCGGCCTCCCGAATCCAGGTCACAGCGTCTTTCAGGCTGGCCCATCGGTGCTCTACATAACCCGGTTTGCCTTCGGTGAGGTATTTGCGAAATACCTCGTTGGTTTCACGGCACACGCCGCTTTCCACCAAAAAGCGGGCAAAGTGGGTGCGAGAAATCAACTCCAGGTTGCCAGCGAATTTAAGCGCGCCTTCATAAGCACCGTGAATGCCGACTTTGGCCAGGCCATCCGACATCTCGCGTGCGCGTTGCCCGCGACCGCCCCGGGTGTTGATCAAACCTTGCTGGAGTGCGGTGTTGTTGGCGTCAAAGCCGAGCCCGACGATGTGCACCGTCTGGTGAATGAAGGTGACCGAGATTTCAACGCCGGTGAGGTAGTGCAGGCCGATCGCTTTGGCCGCTGCGGCTGCGCGTTGCTGGCCGCCAATTTCGTCGTGGTCGGTCAGAGCCCACAGCTCAACGCCGTAGGTTTTGGCGCGGGCGGCCAGCGCCTCAGGGGTGAGGGTGCCGTCGGAGACGACGGAATGGCAGTGGAGGTCGGCGTTGAGGATGGAAGTCACTGTTTTATTTTAGGCCTTGCGGGGCTACCGTGGTGAGGCCGAGCAGTTTCCAACCCTGAATGCCACTGCGGTACCACTTGATCTTGTGCGCCGGGTAGCCCAACCCCAGCAGCTGGCGGATGTTGGTGGGGGACTGGCCGCACCAGGGGCCGTTGCAATACATCACCAGTGTCTTGGCACTGGCGAAGTTCCAGAGCGGGCCCACCCGGTAGGCCCCAAACAGGTCTTCCACGGTGTCGGCAATTTTTTCGGCTGGCGTGTGTTGTGGGTGCAGGCGAGTCCAGCTCAGACTGATGCTGCCCGGAATCATGCCGAACCGGGCCAGCCAGTCGGGCTCACGCGAGTCAATCAGCATGATGGTCTTGTCGCCCTGACCGATGCGTTTGATGACCTCCAGCAGCTCCAGTTCGCCTAGCGTCTCCACCCCTGGTGCGATCACCACTGGCTGAATGCAATACGGCGGGCAAGCGCGGGAGGTGAGCGCCAGATCGGGGTCGATCATGTTGAAGTTGTCCGGGTTGCGTTCGATGCGGACCACTTTGCCATCAAGCGTCACGTCCAGAAACAGCAGGTCCCCGGTGATGCCCACGGGCTGGTCGGCGGCCCAGGTGGTGGGCACAAGGCCGGCCAGCATCATCAAGGCGCAGGCTATTGCACGGCGGTCAAACGGGAAACGTCGGGCGAAGCGGGGCGTGGTTTGCATGGTGATTTCTTCTGAATTCGATGGCAGGCGCATTTTTAACCCACTTACAGCTCGGCCGCTTCGACCAGAAATCGCACACGGCGCACGCCATTCCAGGCGTCGGCGTCCAGCCTGAAGGCGAGTTTCACCCGGGCGGGCAGGGGCTCGGTGCGGCCAAACCACATGCCGTCCACTGGTTGGCCCTGGTGTTTGAGCTTGAGCGCCAGGTGCTTTTCACCCACCAGCCGCTGGGACACCACTTCGACCTCTTCGCTGAAGGTGGGCGCGGCGAAGCCTTGGCCCCAAACCTCTTTGTGCAACACATCGACCAACTCCACCCGGCGAAATTCGGGCTTTAAAGGGCCGTCGGTGTCCAGCCGCCGGGTCAGGGTCGAGGCGTCCAGCCACTCCTGGGCGACCTCGTTCAGGCCGTGTTCAAAGTCGTCAAAATGTTCTTCGGCAATGGTGCAGCCGGCGGCCATGGCGTGGCCGCCAAAGCGCAGCAGCACGCCGGGGTAACGTTTGGCCACCAGGTCGAGCGCGTCACGCAGGTGAAAACCGGGGATGGAGCGCCCAGAGCCTTTAAGTTCATGCTCTTTGCCCGGTGCACCGCTGGCGGCAAATACAAACGTGGGGCGGTGCAGCTTATCCTTGATACGCGAGGCCACGATGCCCACCACGCCTTCATGAAAATCGGGATCAAACACGCAGATGGCCGGTGGCGGTTCTTCATCTTCGTCAAACAGGGATTCAGCAATCGCAAAGGCCTGCTCGCGCATGTCGCCCTCGATCACGCGGCGGTCGCGGTTGATGCCATCCAGCATTTTGGCCAGCTCGTCTGCGCGGGCGGGGTCGTCGGTGAGCAGGCATTCAATGCCCAGCGTCATGTCTGACAGGCGCCCCGCTGCGTTGATGCGCGGGCCCAGTGCAAAACCAAAGTCAAAGGTGGTGGCCACCGGGGCGCTGCGCCCGGCTGCCACAAACAAGGCAGCCACACCGGGCGGCATGGCCAGGGTGCGCACGCGCTTGAGCCCCTGGGCCACGAGGCGGCGGTTGTTGGCGTCAAGCTTGACCACATCGGCCACCGTGCCCAGGGCCACCAGCGGCAGCAAGGTGTCGAGCTTGGGTTGGCTGGCAGCGTCAAACACGCCGCGCTGGCGCAACTCTGCGCGCAGCGCCAACAACACGTAAAACATCACGCCCACCCCGGCGATGGACTTGCTCTCAAAAGTGCAGCCCGGTTGGTTGGGGTTGACGATCACATCCGCGTCGGGCAGCTCGATGCGGCCGTCCCGGCTGGCGGGCAGGTGGTGGTCGGTCACCAAGACCTGCAAGCCCAGTGCTTTGGCGGCTGCCACGCCCTCGAAGCTGGCGATGCCGTTGTCCACGGTGATCAGCATGTCGGCACCACTGGATTTGACGCGTTGTGAGATCGGGGCGGTCAGGCCGTAGCCGTCCACCACGCGGTCAGGCACGATGTAGCTGACCTGGCGGGCACCGAGCAGGCGCAGGCCGCGCAGGGCTACCACGCAGGCGGTGGCGCCGTCGCAGTCGTAGTCGGCCACGATGCACAAGCGAAGGTTGGCGGCAATGGCGTCGGCCAGCAGGATGGCCGCCGCCTGCGTGCCCTTGAGCGCGCTGGGCGGGATGAGTCGGGCCAGCCCGTCGTCGAGTTCTTCGGTACTTTGCACGCCACGGGCGGCGTACAGCTGGGCCAGCAGCGGGTGGACGCCCGCTTGTTCCAGGGTCCAGACGGATCGGGGAGGGATGTCGCGCGCTATTAATTTCATAGCTTTTCAAGCATGTGATACGCCGGCTGGGTGCCAAAAAGGTTCATAAATCGCTTCAAAAGGGCTTGTGGCTGGTTCAAAAAGGTTTGCGCGCTGCCTT
>JAUXQA010000475.1 GCA_030683195.1 Rhodoferax sp.
CAATGCACTCAATGTCGATAAAACCCTGACCTACATCCAGAGCGGATTCAACCCGTCCACACGTCTGTCCCAAGTGAAAGCGCTGGAGGCAGAACTCGCCGGCGAGGTGATGATGCACCTGGAGTTCCTGCGCACCAAGGAAGGCGCCTTCAACTGCAGTGGCCTGCAATTGGTGCGCTACACCACTGAAGAACGCCTGAATGAGATCATGCAGATATACCGCGACCATGGCGTGCAGATCAACAACCCCCACGTTTACATCGTGGAGGACGGCAAGCAGAACAACCTGGACCCGGCTGTGGTCAGCATCAAGCAACGTTTTGACCCGCAAGGTTTGCTTAACCCAGGAAAACTGCGCAGCTGGGTCGCGTCTCAAAAAGCTGCTGAAGCGCCCTGCGAATTGGCTTGAGAGATGACCGGATGAAGGACCAGGCCCGGCGTTGACTTGGGGCACAATCTTTTGTTTTATCAGCAGTAAGGTTGACGCTATGACTTGGCATGCCAGCCTGCAACTCGACTACCGCCGCGAAGCTGGCCGCACGGTAGCCCGTCATGAGCACAGCGGCCCCTTGCGCGTGCTGCAAAGCCTGTATCCTGAGGGCGACGCGGTGTGCCACAACGTTCTCGTCCACCCTCCGGGGGGCTTGGTGGGTGGCGACACGGTTGACATTGCGGTGAGAGCGAGCCAAAACGCTCATGGCTTGATCACCACCCCTGGGGCTACTCGCTTTTACCGCTCCGAAGGGGAGCTCGCCGTGCAGCGAACCACCCTCAATTTAACATCAGATTCCCGCCTTGAATGGCTCCCGCTTGAGGCGATTTGTTACAACAATTGCCGGGCCGAGAACCACCTCACGATAAACATGGCGCCGGGTGCCGAAATGATGGGTTGGGACGTAACGGCCCTGGGCTTGCCACTGGCCAATCAACCGTTTCACTCCGGTAATTTCCTGCAACACATTGAAGTGCCGGGCGTCTGGCTTGAGCGCGGGCGCATTCAGGCGCAGGACCATCGCTTGATGAACAGCCCTTTGGGGCTGGCAGGACAGCGATGTCTGGCATCACTATTTTTTGTGGCGGGAAGCAAACTGGAGCGGGGGCGTCGAGACATCGCGCTTGAAACGGCACGGAGCATCATCGCAGCGCACAGCCTGAAGGCCACCGCTGGGGCCACCAGTCCTAACGGACAGGTGGTGGTGGTTCGCGTCCTGGCTCCTGTGGTGGAGCCGGCCATGAACTTGCTGCGTGAGGTATGGGCGGCGTGGCGTCACTATTTTTGGCATATTTCGCAATCCCCCCCCCGTATCTGGTCCACCTAGTGCTAGTATTTTGGGGTGAGAACTACCCCAATCAAACCAACTGAACAGCCGCCTAGCCGCGTTGAAGGGGGACGCTCACATGGCAAGGTTTGAAGACGACTTGTCGACTTCCATGGCATTGGTGGTGGATGCCAACCCCACCTCGCGCTCCATCCTGGTGTCTCAATTGCGCGATTTCGGCATGGGCAGCATCGTGCAGTGCTCCCGGCTGGCGGATGCACGACGCCAACTGGAGTACCGCAGCTTTGATGTTGTGCTGTGCGAGCAGCATTTTTTAGGTGAAACCACCACCGGCCAGGATCTTCTGGACGACCTGCGGCGCAACCAGCTCCTGCCGTTTTCAACTGTTTTCATCATGGTGACTGCCGAGGCCACCTATGCCAAAGTGGCCGAAGCAGCCGAGTCAGCCCTGGACGGCTACTTGCTCAAGCCCCACAAGGGCACCCAGTTGGGCGAGCGACTGCGACAGGCGCGCGTACGCAAGGTGTCGTTGCAGGAGATTTTTGCGGCCATTGAGGCCGAGGACTATGAAAAAGCAGCTGGCCTGTGCCTGCATCGCTTTGAAACCAAAGGCAAGTTCTGGTTATATGCAGCACGGGTGGGTGCTGAATTGCTGCTGCGTGTTGGCAAACACGTGGAGGCGCAGGTGTTGTATGAAGCCGTCGTGGCAGCAAAAACCCTGCCATGGGCCAAATTGGGAGTGGCGAGGTCTTTGCTGGATGCCGGCCAAACAGCAGCCGCAGTCAGTACCCTGGAAAACCTGGTGCGAGAAGACCCCACTTACGCCGATGCTTACGATGTCATGGGGCGTGCCCAGTTTGAACTGGGCAAGTTCGACCAGGCCATGGCGACCTACAAAATGGCCAGTGAACTCACGCCGGCCTCCATTAGCCGGCTGCAAAACCTGGGCATGATGACCTACTACTCTGGTGATCGGATTGAAGCGGAAAAAATACTGGATCGCACCACCCGTCTCGGCCTGGATTCCAAAATGTTCGACTGCCAGACCCTGGTCTTGTTGGCGTTTGCTCGGGTTGAGAGTGGCGACCGCAAAGGCGTGCAGCGCTGCCGTGACGACTTCGCCCGTTTGATCGAGCGCAACCCGGACAGCCTGCGCCACGCGCGTCTGGCCAAAACAGTAGATGCGCTTTCGTCCATTCAGGAACATCAGTTTGCACAGGCTCTGGACGCCGTGCGCACCTTGATCAAGACAAGCAAGTTACCCGAGTTTGACTTTGAATCAGCCTCCAACCTGGTCGCCTTGATGGCGCAACTCGCCAATAAAGCCATTCAACTTGACGAAGTGGAGTCGGTGGTGGACACGGTAGCTCTTCGATTTTGCACCAACCGCGCCATGATGGGCTTGCTGGCAGGAGCTGCGGGCGCGCATGCGCCCTATGGCGAACGAGTCCAGACCGCGCACACACAAATTCTGAAGTTTTCAGAACATGCCATGTCTCTCAGCATGGGGGGAAACCCCCGAGCCGCAGTGGAGGAACTACTGCAACACGGTCAATCCACGCTAAACGCCAAGCTGATTGAGACGGCCTTCCTGGTGCTCAACCGCTACTCGGACAAGATCGCAGATGCCGGTGAACTCAACGCCGCTGTCCAAGGGCTGCGCACCCGCTTTTCCACCCTCACTTCAAAACCTTCCCTCGGTGAACAAAAGCGTCAAGCTGGTGGCTTGACCTTGCGCACGGGAAGCTCGGCGGCAGCAAAAGCAGCCCTGGCCTGAAACAGGGATTGATGCCCGGCCCAACGGAGGCATGGCCCGCTAAATGGAGACCAGTTGACGCACGCCGTCAATCTCCATATTGGCACCGCGGCCACGGGCGAGTACTGAACCGCGCTCCATCACCACGTAGTCATCGGCCAGTTCCTGTGCGAAGTCGTAATACTGCTCCACCAGCACAATCGCCATGGTCCCCCTGTCAGCCAGCATGCGGATCACGCGGCCAATATCCTTGATGATGCTGGGCTGAATACCTTCGGTCGGCTCGTCCAGAATCAATAGCTTGGGGCCGGCTGCCAGCGCCCGGGCAATCGCCAACTGCTGTTGTTGCCCGCCAGACAGGTCTCCGCCACGGCGGTTCAACATTTGTTTCAAGACCGGGAACAACTCGAATAATTCAGGGGGAATCGGCGTGCCGGCGGGCTTGTAGGTCAAGCCCATGCGCAGGTTTTCTTCCACCGTCAGGCGCGAAAAAATTTCCCGGCCTTGCGGCACAAAACCAATGCCGGCTTGCGCCCGCTCGTAAGGTGTGAAGTTTTGGATCGACTTACCATCAAATTCGATGGTACCGGTCTTGATGGGCACAAGCCCCATCAGGCTCTTGAGCAAGGTGGTTTTGCCCACCCCATTGCGCCCCAGTATCACCGTCACCTGCCCGAGGTTGGCCTGCAGGCTGACATCACGCAATATGTGCGATCCGCCGTAGTATTGATTGACATTTGTAACGTTCAGCATGCTCATCATTAGCGTCCCAGATAGACCTCAATCACCCGTTCATCTGCCTGCACCTGCGCCAGCGTGCCCTGCGCGAGCACCGACCCGTCACACAACACCGTGACGATGTCCGAGATGGTGTTGATGAAGCTCATGTCATGTTCCACCACCATCAGGGAGTGCTTGCCCTTGAGTGACAAAAACAGCTCGGCCGTGCGCTCCGTCTCCTGATCGGTCATCCCGGCCACGGGTTCATCGAGCAACAGCAGCTTGGGGTCTTGCATCAGCAACATACCTATTTCGAGCCATTGCTTTTGCCCATGACTCAAATTGCCCGCCTGGCGCGACACACTGTCCGCCAGATGAATGGTGTGCAAGACGTCCGCCAAGCGGTCGCTCTGCGTGGAGTCAAGCCGAAAGAAAAGAGATGAGCTAACGGCCTTGTTGGTCTTGAGCGCCAGCTCCAGATTCTCGAAAACGGTGAGCTCCTCAAAAACAGTTGGTTTCTGGAACTTGCGGCCAATACCCAACTGCGCAATCTCGGATTCCTTGTATCGCAGCAAGTCAATCGTACTGCCAAAAAACACTGTGCCTGAATCGGGTCGGGTCTTCCCGGTGATGATGTCCATCATGGTGGTCTTGCCCGCCCCGTTGGGGCCGATGATGCAACGCAGCTCACCCGGCGCAATATCCAGAGACAGGTTGTTGATCGCCTTGAAGCCATCAAAGCTCACGTTCACATCTTCAAGGTACAAAATGCGCCCGTGGGTCACATCCACTTCGCCTGGCGTGGCAAGCCTCGAAAAGCCTGCCTGACGGCCACCAGATTCTGTCTGACCACCCAACGTCGTCTTGGGCAGCGCCTCGCGCCGGCGCGCACCTTCTTCGAGCAGATCGGGCGTCATGCCTTGGCTCCTTTCAATTTCTTGACCAGCCCGACAATGCCGTGGGGCAAAAACAAGGTCACGCCAATGAACAGCGCGCCCAAAAAGTACAACCAGTACTCCGGGTAGGCCACGGTCAGCCAGCTCTTGGCGCCGTTCACAATAAAGGCCCCCACAATCGGCCCGATCAACGATGCCCGCCCACCAACGGCGGCCCAAATGGCAATCTCAATCGAGTTGGCCGGACTCATCTCACTGGGGTTGATGATGCCGATTTGCGGCACATACAAGGCACCCGCCACGCCACACATCATGGCTGAGATGGTCCAGATGGTGAGCTTGTAGCCCATGGGGTTGTAGCCCGAAAACATCACCCGCGTCTCTGCGTCCCGCACCGCTTGCAGCACCCGGCCAAACTTGCTGTTGATCAACCAGCGGGCCAACAAGAAACAAGCCAGGAGCGTCACGCCGGTCATGACAAACAGCGTCATGCGCGTGGAAGGCGTGGCAATGGGTATGCTCAAAATCCGCTTGAAGTCAGTGAACCCGTTGTTGCCACCAAATCCGGTTTCATTGCGGAAAAACAGCAGCATGGCGGCAAACGTGAGCGCTTGGGTGATGATGGAAAAGTACACCCCTTTGATCCGCGAGCGAAACGCGAAGTAGCCGAACACAAAGGCCACCAGTCCAGGTACCGCCACCACCATGAACAGGGTCGCTATGAAACTATCGCTCAGCGCCCAGTGCCAAGGCAGCTCTTTCCAGTCCAGAAACACCATGAAATCCGGCAGGTTGCTTTTGTAGTTGCCGTCCTGCCCGATCTGGCGCATCAGGTACATGCCCATGACATAGCCACCTAGTGCAAAAAACAGGCCATGACCCAGACTCAGGATGCCGGTATAGCCCCAGATCAAGTCCATAGCCAAGGCACAAATGGCGTAGCACATGATCTTGCCGATCAAGCCCACGGCGTAGTCACTCAGGTGAAAAATGCTGCCCTGTGGCACCATCAAATTCAGGATCGGTGCCACGGCGCAGACCACCAGCAAGGCGACGATGAAGGTGCTCCACCCGGCGCGAGTCAATAGCGGTGTGCGAGCGGGGAGTTCAATGGATTGTGTTGTCATGGTTTCAAGCCTCTGCCGAGCGGCCCTTCATGGCGAAGATGCCTTGCGGGCGCTTCTGGATGAAGATGATGATGAACACCAGCACCGCAATTTTGGCCAGCACGGCACCCGTCCAGCCCTCCAGAAACTTGCTCAGCAGCCCCAGGCCCAAGGCGGCGTAAACGGTGCCCGCCAGTTGGCCAACGCCCCCCAGCACCACCACCATGAACGCATCCACGATGTAACCCTGGCCCAGATCCGGCCCCACATTACCCACCT
>JAUXQA010000478.1 GCA_030683195.1 Rhodoferax sp.
CAGCCCCGCGGCGATCGCCAGCGACATCTGGTGGCCGCCGTGCGGGATGCAGCGCGCGGGCGACCAGCCGTGTTCTTTCAGCATGTCCAGCGTGCGCAGGTACTCCACCAACCCGTAACTCAGCGCACAGTCAAATTGCAGCCAGTCGCGGTCGGGACGCATGCCGCCGTAACGAATCAGGTTGCGCGCATCCTGCATGGAGAATAAGTCCTCACCAGTTGCCATCGGATTTTTGTAGTAGTTGCGCAGCGTGGCCTGCAACTCGAAGTCGAGTGGATCCCCCGGCTCCTCGTACCAGAACAGGTCATATTGAGACAAGGCCTTGGCGTACTGAATGGAGGTATCCAGGTCGAAGCGGCCATTAGCATCCACACAAAGCTTTTGCCCGTCCTGCAGAACGCTCAGGATCGAATCAATGCGGCGCAAGTCTTCGTCCAGTGAAGCACCACCAATTTTCTTTTTGACCACGGTGTAGCCGCGGTCAATGTAGCTGCGCATCTCGTCTTTGAGCTTGCCGTGGTCCTGGCCCGGATAGTAGTAACCTCCTGCGGCATAGACAAAGATCTTCCGGTTCGGCTTGCCATCACCATAACGGTCGGCCAGCAACTGGAAGAGTGGCTTGCCCTCGATCTTGGCAACCGCATCCCAAACGGCCATGTCAATGGTGCCGATCGCCACCGAACGCTCACCATGGCCACCGGGTTTTTCATTGGTGAACATCGCGTCCCAGATTTTGTGCGGGTCAAGGTTCTTGCCGCTGTCATCCATCAGCGTGTCTGGATTGGCTTCCAGAATGCGGGGAATGAAACGCTCACGCATCAACTTGCCTTGACCATAGCGACCATTGGAATTGAACCCATAGCCCACCACCAACTTGCCATCACGGATCACATCGGTGATGACCGCAACCAGGCTCAGCGTCATCTTGCTGAAGTCGATGTAGGCGTTTCGTATGGGGGAACTGATTGGGATGGTGATCTCTCTGATTTCAACAATTTTCATGGGCACTCCTGGTTGGGGGGGATAATGAAAACGGATCTTAGGCACCCTGAACCGTCTTGGCCAATGCTTCTTTTCTCGTATTCAATGCTTTCAAAGCACCGCCCATGAAGACTATGAATTTGTCATGGCTTGAGGATTTTTTGGTCCTTTCGGCCAGCGGAAATTTTTCCCGCGCTGCTGATGAACGGCATATGACTCAGCCCGCTTTCAGCCGCCGCATTCGGGCGCTGGAAGAATGGTTGGGGACCGATTTGTTTGACCGATCCGGTCAACCCGCCACACTCACCGAAACAGGCGCCTGGTTTGCGGGAGTAGCCAAAGACATGCTGGCGCGTGCCGCCCGGATTCCAGCCGAGGCCAAGGCGGTATCGGAGGCCAACTCAAGGGCATTGCACATCGCCTCCACGCATGCGCTGTCGCTGACATTTATGCCCCGGTGGTTGCGCGGCATGGAAGAAAAGCTCTCGATTGGCTCGGTCAGCCTGATTTCGGATGTATTGCCCCGTTGCGAAGCCATGCTTGCGCAAGGACGGGTGCAGTTTGTTCTTTGCCACAGTCACGCCAAAGTATCGAGCGTGCTGAAACAGCAGTTCTATCCGTGCCATCTGGTTGGCTCGGACCGCCTGATTCCGGTGTCGGTCGCCACCAAAAGCGGCCAGGCCAAGCACTCGTTGACGGCATTAAGGGGGGCTGCCAGCCTCCTGAGCTACAGCCCGGAGTCAGGAATTGGCCGCATCTTGAAAGAGGTCAAGGGCGCGGACATTGACTCGCTTTCCCTCAAAAGTGTGGTCACGGCTCACACCGCCTCCGTTCTCCGGTCCATGGTGTTGGATGGCCGGGGCGTGGCCTGGCTGCCTTACTCTCTCATCTCTGATGACTTGGCGCGGAGTGACCTGGTTGAAGCCGCAGCGGAGAGTTGGCAGATTGCGCTCGATGTCAGCCTGTTCAGAGACAAATCTGAAATGGGAAAAGCTGGCGAAGACTTCTGGGCCAGCGTGCTCCAATCCAGAAAAAGAAAGTGACGGCGATGCGGCGGGTTGACACAGTCGCCCCCTCTGTATGATGGCGGACTTCGCCTATGCTACTTCGGGACCCGCGCCCGCCTACCCCATGTCACCCCCCTCCAACGGCCTCAATCTGGCCCAACAAGAAGCCGTCAACTTCATGCACGGGCCCTGCCTGGTGCTGGCAGGGGCAGGCTCAGGCAAGACGCGTGTGATCACGCACAAGATCGGCCGCCTGATACAGGCCGGACTTGAGGCCAAACGCATTGCCGCCATCACCTTCACCAACCAGGCTGCCGCCGAGATGCGCGAACGGGCGCAGGGCCTGATTGGCCGGCCGGCCCGAGACGTCGTGATCTGCACCTTTCACGCCCTGGGCGTGCGCATGCTGCGCCAGGATGGCGAGGTGCTGGGCCTGAAGCCCAACTTCTCGATTCTGGACACCGACGACATCACCAGCATCCTGAAAGACGCCGGGGGCTCGGTGGATGCGGCCACGGCCCGTTCGTGGCAATGGATCATCAGCGGCTGGAAAGGCCAGGGGCTGAACGCCGAACAGGCCGGGTTGCTGGCCAAGGACGACAACGAACGCATCATTGCCCGTGTGATGGGGCACTACGAAGAGCGCCTCACCGCCTACCAAAGCGTGGACTTTGACGACCTGATCACCCTGCCCCTGAAATTGCTGCGCGACCACGAGGCCGTGCGCGAGCGCTGGCAAAAGCAGATGGGCCATGTGCTGGTGGATGAATACCAGGACACCAACGCCACGCAATACGAGGTGTTGAAGCTGCTGGTGGGCGGCAACGACCCCAGTGGTGCCCGCTTCACGGCCGTGGGTGACGACGACCAGTCCATCTACGGCTGGCGTGGTGCCACGCTGGACAATTTGCGCAAGTTGCCGGTGGACTTCCCCACGCTCAAGGTCATCAAGCTGGAGCAAAACTACCGGTCCACCAGCGCCATTTTGCGGGCGGCCAACAACGTGATTGCCCCCAACCCCAAGCTGTTTCCCAAGAACCTGTGGAGTGACTTGGGCGAGGGCGAGCCGGTGCGGGTGGTGGACGCCGACAGCGAGGAGCATGAGGCCGAGCGCACCGTAGCCCGCATCCAGAGCCTGCGCGCCAGCGGGCTCCCCCATGGCGGGCCGCAGTACCAGGAGTTTCGGCACTTTGCGATTTTGTACCGCGCCAACCACCAGGCCAAGACGTTTGAGAAGGCGCTGCGCAAGGCGCAGATTCCGTACAAGGTGTCTGGCGGCACCAGCTTTTTTGACCGGGCCGAGATCAAGGACCTGTGCGGCTGGTTCCGGCTGTGGATCAACAACAACGACGACCCGGCGTTTTTGCGCGCCGTGACCACGCCCAAGCGGGGCATCGGCCACCAGACCTTGGCACAACTGGGCGGGTTTGCCAGCCAATACAAGGTGAGCTTGTTTGAAGCGCTGTTTTCATCCTCA
>JAUXQA010000487.1 GCA_030683195.1 Rhodoferax sp.
CGGTGGGCGACGTCGTGCGTGGTCCGATGCTGGCGCACAAGGCGGAAGAAGAGGGCGTGGCCGTGGCCGAGCGCATGGCCGGCCAGCACGGCCACGTCAACTTCAACACCATTCCTTGGGTCATTTACACCAGTCCCGAGATTGCTTGGGTCGGCCGCAACGAACAGCAACTCAAGGCCGATGGCGTGGCGTACAGAGCAGGTACATTTCCATTTTTGGCCAATGGACGTGCCCGCGCGCTGGGTGACACTACCGGCATGGTGAAAATGCTGGCTGATGCTACGACTGACGAAATCTTGGGCGTTCACATCGTTGGACCTATGGCCAGCGAGTTGATAGCCGAGTGCGTCGTCGCTATGGAATTCCGCGCCAGCAGTGAAGATATTGCACGGATTTGCCATGCGCATCCTTCGTTGAGCGAGGCAACCAAAGAAGCCGCGCTGGCTGTCGACAAGCGGACTTTGAATTTCTAAAGCTAAATTCTCGGGCCCTGCTCCTTTCTCAAGACATTGCTGATGTTTGGTCTTGAGTTTGGCAGTGGGGTTTCGTTTGCCAACACAATATGTCAGTCAAAGCAGTTTACGAAGTCGAACTCAAAGCACGAGGGTTTGATTCTGATCCAGCTCAACTTCGGGCTGTAGAAGCCCTGGATCGTTGTGCCCGCGAGTGGGCTGCCTTCAAGGGTAAGCGTTCCAATGCTCTCAAAAAGCTGATTAACCGACCCGATATTCCGCGTGGCGTCTACATGCATGGCGGCGTCGGGCGGGGAAAGAGCTTCTTGATGGATTGCTTTTTCAGTGCAGTCCCTTTGAAACGTAAAACGCGGCTCCATTTCCACGAGTTCATGCGCGAGGTTCACCGTGAATTGGTCGGTCTGCAGGGTAAGTCGGATCCATTGGAGGTGCTTGCCAAGCGTATGGCGGGAAAGTACCGGTTGATTTGTTTTGACGAGTTTCATGTAGCCGACATCACTGATGCGATGATCCTCTATCGCTTACTGGATGCGTTATTTGAGAATGGCGTTGGTTTTGTCATTACCTCAAATTTCAGACCGGATGACTTGTATCCCGATGGATTGCACCGTGACCGCATTCTTCCGGCCATTGCCTTGCTCAATAGGAAGCTTGAGGTGCTCAGTGTTGATAACGGGACAGATTACCGTCGCCTCATGCTGGAGCAGCTCAATCTGTAACATTCCCCCCTTGTTCCCGAGGCTGACATTGCTATGGCTGCAGCGTTTGATCGATTGGCTGAGACGCAAGATGAAGACCCTGTCTTGCATATAGAGTCACGTGAGATTCAGTCGCGACGTAGAGATGGCGGTTTGGTTTGGTTTGATTTCAAGACATTGTGTGGCGGGCCACGTTCACAAAACGACTATCTGGAAATTTCATCACAGTTTCACACGGTTCTACTCAGTGATGTGCCTCATATGCCGGTTAACAAGGCTTCGGAAGCCCGTCGTTTTACCTGGCTGGTCGATGTTCTTTATGATAGGCATGTCAAGTTGATCATGTCCGCTGCAGTTCAACCTGAGGCTCTGTACACCGAGGGGCCTCTATCCCACGAGTTCCCCCGAACGGTCTCTCGTTTGAATGAAATGCAATCAAGTGCATTCTTGGCCTTGGAGCGTCGCATCGTCGATACGCGACTCACATGAGTCGTTTGCTCGTACTGATGTTGCTCATCTTGTCTTCTGCGCTGTCGGCTGCACAGGATGTGAATATAGCCGCCAAGTCATTGGATATATCAGTTGAGCGTGCAAGGATTCAATCTGAGCGGGATGTTGGTGAGTCTCGCTTCGGTGAGCAAACTGCGGCGTGCTACGCCAAGTTTGCGGTCACGGATTGTTTGCAAGAAGTGCGGTTGCGGCGACGTCAGCTCAATGACGAATTACGTCGGCAAACAGTGGTTCTTAACGATATGGAGCGAAGAAAGAAGACGCTCTTGAAGATGGAGCAAACAGAGCTCAAATCCTCATTTCAGAAGGCTGAATAAAGGGATTGTTTGTAAAGCGTTGTCAGGTCGGTTGATTAAACATTTGATCGGTCAAATTTAACAACAACTAAGGACAAGTTATCTCCACAGCCCCGGCCCCGCGCTCTAGCCTTCTCAATCAAAAATTCGGTTGCCTCGCGCGCAGACAAACTTGACAGAACAGAACCGATTTCAGCCGTGTTGAAATAGTGCCAAACTCCATCGCTGCACGCCATCAACGCATCACCGGCCCGCAGCTTGGGGATAAAGTGGACATCAATAGGAGGGTCATTTTCAGTCCCGAGACAGCCGAGAAGAATATTCGATTGGGGATGCACGCTTGCCTGATCTTCAGTTATCTCACCTCGGTTAACCAAGGCTTGAACATAGGAGTGGTCCAGGGTTCTTTTGATCAGCTTAGTGCCATGAAAGTGATGAATTCTCGAATCCCCTGCGTGTGCCCAATGGCAATCCCCCCCCGGATTGATCAAGAAAGCAGCCACAGTACTGTGAGGCTCTTCCTCTGATGAAATGGCTGTCAATTTGATCACTGTGTGTGCCTCAGTAACCAGCTGCATCAAAGTCGTAGCAGCATCATCGGTCTCTGGAGAGTACCTCTCAAAAAGCTGCTTTGCAGTCATCATGACTTGATCCGAGGCCTTTCGTCCACCGCTTCGACCCCCCATGCCATCGGCTAGCACAGCCAGAATGCACCCATTGACTCGGCTGTGGTTCAATAAAATGACTTGGTCTTGTTGGTATTCGCGATCACCTTTGTGAATGCCCGTTGATGCCGTGAGTCTGTAACCTGTGTACATCTTGTGCCACTTAAAGTGAGCGTCCCATTTTAGAGATCAGTATTTGTCGAGTTAATCGGTTCCGACCAAGTGGCTCACCAGAATTTCCACCAGGGGTCCGTGTTGCCCTTGAATCCCCGCGTTAAATATTCATTTTTGGGATAGTTTTTTTCCAGCACACGCTTGGCGTCGTCGCGCAATTGGGTCATGCCAAGAGCATCATATGACTTGAGCATAATAAAAAGTGCCTCTTCAACAGCAGGTACACCTTGATAGTCTGAGACGGTAATTTGAGCCCGGCTGATGGCCGCCACATAGGCGCCTTTGCCAAAGTAATAGCGAGCAACGTGCACTTCATATTGAGCCAGTGAATTGACAATGTAGGCCATTCTCTGGATTGCGTCAGGTGTATATCGTGAACTCGGGTAGCGAGTGGACAGCTCCTTGAATGCTTCGAAAGATTCTTTGGCTGCCTTTTGGTCTCGTTCTGCTAAGTCTTGACGCGTGATAAACGCAAACATACCGAGATCATCATTGAAATTAACGATGCCTTTCAGGTAGAGGGCGTAATCCAGTGCTGGACTGGCCGGGTGCAGCTTGATAAACCGGTCAAGGGTAGCTATGGCTTGTGCAGACTCGCCGGCTTTATAGTGAGCGTAGGCTTTATCGAGCTGGGCTTGCTGGGCTAATGGTGTTCCCGCAGCGCGGCCCTCAAGTTTTTCGAGCAGCGTGACGGCCTTGTCGTAGCCGCCTGAACTCATTTCGTCTTTGGCTTCCGCGTAGATTTTGTTGGGACTCCAGCCAGCGGTTTGATCCTCCACGACGGATGCGCAACCACCAAGCAGCAACGCAGCACCTGCCGCTGAGCAGGCATAGACAAACGATAATTTGGCTCGAAGCATAAGGAATAACTTTCTTGAAAAATACCAATTTCATTATATCGGCCGGGTCGGATGGCGAAGATGTTGAAGATCGGGCTGAAGTTGGCCTTGACGTCGAGTTGCGTGAATTGGTCTTTGGCGAAGATCAGCATGGATTGCGTCTGGATCGTGCACTCGTTGATATGGTGCCGGAGTTTTCGCGGAGCTATTTGCAGCAGCTGATAGAGCTCGGTGGGGTAACTGTTAACGACAATATTGCATTCAAGGCTTCAGTTCGTGTCAAGGCGGGAGACGCTGGGGTTATCGAATTGCGGCCCACGCCTCAGAGTCAGGCGTTCAAGCCGGAACAAATGAGTCTGAACATCGTCCACGAGGACGAACATTTGATGGTCATAGACAAGCCGGCTGGGCTTGTTGTTCACCCGGCACCGGGCAACTGGAGCGGGACGCTTCTGAATGGGTTGTTGGCTCACGACGCCGGGGTCATGAATTTACCCCGGGCGGGAATCGTGCACAGGCTGGACAAGGACACCAGCGGCTTGCTGGTTGTCGCAAGAACCCGCCCTGCGATGGACGCTTTGATAAAGGCGATCGCCGCGCGGGATGTAGGTCGTCAGTATGTGGCGATTGCGCACAAGTCGTGGTCAGGAAGTCGTCAGCGTCAAGTGGATGCCGCAGTTGGTCGGGACCCTAGGAACAGACTGAGGATGGCGGTGGTCGATCTGGAAAAGTCTGCTGGAAAGACGGCTAGGACTGACATCGAATTACTCGAGAACTCAGACCTTGGATGCTTGGTCCGCTGTACGTTGCACACTGGACGAACACACCAAATTCGCGTGCATATGACTTCGATCGGGCATCCTCTTCTGGCCGACTTGACATATGGCGGCAGTGTTTCTGCGTTCATTCAGCGTCAGGCGCTTCACGCGTATCGCCTTTCATTTGTGCACCCGATGTCTGGACGGCAGATGGCTTTTAATGCGGCTTTACCAGACGATATGAAGGCAGCTTTGGATCATTGGTCCCTTAGGTATAATCCAAGTATATAAAAACAGCTTTACAGCGTCTGTTTTCCAAAGCCGCTCAGGTTTTCCAATCTAGTGAATGCCCTCAGGGGCTGGCTTCGCATTGACACTTGAACAGTGTTTTCCTCGGAACTACAAAACCATGAATACATCGGATGCAAAACGCATCCTTGAAACTGCATTGATTTGTTCACAACAACCCCTTCAACTTCGCGATTTGCGCGTGTTGTTCAATGAGGTTTTGGGTGTAGATACGATCAAGTTACTGCTGATTGAGATTCAGCTTGACTGCAAGCACCGAGGCGTCGAGTTGGTATCTGTGGCAACAGGATGGCGTTTCCAAAGTCGGCCTGAAATGCGGCAGTACCTTGATCGCTTGCACCCTGAGAAGCCTCCCAGATATACCCGAGCGACCTTGGAGACACTAGCCATCATTGCGTACCGGCAGCCTGTGACCCGTGGCGATATTGAGGATGTCAGAGGGGTAACGGTAAACTCTCTGCTACTCAAGCAACTCGAGGACAGAGGGTGGGTGGAGGTGATCGGTCACAGAGACACGGTTGGACGTCCGGCTTTGTTTGCTACGACCAAACATTTTCTCGATGACTTAGGCCTGGAGTCTCTTGACCAGCTCCCCCTGCTCGAAGCATCGGCTCCAGAAGCCAGTTTTCTTGATGCAATCGATTTGCATGCGCTGAGCCCTGAGGCTGACTTGGCCATGACCCCCTCGCGTGATTACGATGAGGAGCAGAGAATGGTGGCAGCGCAGCTAACTGCAACCGGTGATGTCGCGTTGGGCGACGATTTATTTACCTTGGACAGGACTCAATCATGACCGCATCTAGCGCCGAAATCCCGACTCCCTCAGCGGAAAATTCGCTGCAACCTGCAATGGCTACCGGGTCTGAGTTGCCAGTAGTTGCCCAAGCCAAACCTGTATCAGATGAAAACCTGCCAGCCAGGCTCAATGTGGCAAACGCACCTGCAAAGGTGACCAAAGGCCTTGCGGCAGAATCTGGCATGCGCTTCGATGATGTAGTTTCCGGGCAGTTTGATGCTGATGAGGGTGGAGTTGATATCACCCCCGTCAAGCGGGTCCTCGCGCCTCTGGCGGAAACACCAAAGCTTCACAAAGTTCTGGCCCAAGCGGGAATGGGGTCCCGCCTGGAGATGGAGCAGCTGATCATGGAAGGGCGCATAACCGTGAACAACGAGCCTGCCCATATCGGCCAAAGAGTTCAATTTGGTGACCATGTGAAGGTGAATGGCAAACCCATTCGATTTCGCATTGAAGCCCCGCCTGCTCGAGTGATTGCGTATCACAAGCCAGTTGGGGAAGTGGTCACCCATGATGATCCTCAAAATCGACCAACGGTGTTTCGTCGTCTGCCCAAGCTGTATCAGGGGAAGTGGCAATCAGTTGGGCGACTCGATCTAAACACGGAAGGTCTGTTGCTCTTCACTAGCTCTGGTGAGCTGGCCAACAATCTAATGCACCCTCGGTTTGGTTTGGAACGTGAATATGCTGTTCGTGTACTTGGTGCCCTAAATAAAGAAGAAAAACAAAAATTACTCGACGGTGTCAAGTTGGATGACGGTTTTGCCCAATTTGGTTCGATTGAGGCTGGCGGTGGGGAGGGGGCTAATTGCTGGTATCGGGTCACTATTTCGGAAGGGCGCAACAGAGAGGTCCGCCGGATGTTCGAAGCTGTCGGGCATGCGGTAAGTCGCTTGATTCGTATTCGTTATGGCGCCATGGTGCTGCCGCGTGGTCTCAAGCGCGGTGCATGGATGGAGCTGGATGAAGGGGATATCAAATCGTTGATGCAGATTGCCGGTTCGAGGCCTGACGGAGGTGGAGTTGACGCGAACACTTCAAGTCGAGTTCGCACAGAACAAGATTCGGGTCCAAATAACAGGCGTCGCGGTGTTCGAGGCAGCGGACCGCGAAGTTCAGGCACCGGACAACGCTCTTCGCCCAATGCTGGCCAGAAGCTTGGTGGTCCAAGCCGCAATAATCGTGAGGACACGCCAGATCGTCAAATGGGTGCGAGCCAACCTGATCCGATGAAGACGGCCTTTGGCTACATCGGGGCTGATAGCTTTACCCGTCAGCGCCAGGATCAGGGCTCAAGGCGGCCAGGGGCTCCGGGGGGGGGCGGTCAAAGGCGAACTGGACGTGGGCGTTGATCGTCGGAGAAGCAGGTCATGGTTAGCCTGCCAATGCAAATCATTGAGTGCGGCAGGTTAAAATCCATCGCTTTGCACAGGATGCAAAAACTTAAACAACATTTCCAGAAAGAATATACATGTCTATCGAACGTACTCTCTCAATCATCAAGCCAGATGCCGTTGCTAAAAATGTTATCGGTCAAATCTACGCTCGTTTCGAAACAGCTGGTTTGAAAGTGGTCGCTGCCAAAATGGTTCGCTTGTCTCCTGAAGAAGCCGGTGCCTTCTACGCGGCTCACAAAGAGCGTTCATTTTTTAAAGATCTCGTTGATTTCATGATTTCCGGACCTGTCATGATTCAAGCCCTTGAGGGGGAAAACGCAGTGCTGAAACACCGCGATCTCATGGGTGCAACAGACCCTAAAAAAGCAGAGCCCGGTACTATCCGCGCCGACTTTGCCGACAGTATTGACGCCAATGCCGTTCATGGATCTGATGGTGTCGAAGCCGCAGCAGCAGAAGTCGCCTTCTTCTTTCCTGGCATGAACGTCTACCCGCGCTGAACAATGAACCAATCGAGCCTCTGCAGCTTGTTGCTTCCGCATTGCACGGCTGCCGAGTTGAAGCGGCTTCGATTTTCTATCGTCCAATGACTGCCAATCTCCTTGATTTCGACCTTGAGGGGATGGTAGCTTTCTGTCTCGATCTTGGCGAAAAGCGGTATCGGGCGGTCCAGCTGTTCAGATGGATCCATCAGAAGGGTGCATCCAATTTTGACAGCATGAGTGACTTGGCAAAGTCTTTGCGCGAAAAGCTGAAAGCCTGTGCAACGGTCAGCGCCTTAGATGTCCTCTCTGAGCATGTTTCGTCGGATGGCACTGTTAAATGGCTGTTTGATGTCGGTCACGGCGATGCGGTAGAGACGGTATTTATTCCTGAAGAAGATCGAGGAACTTTGTGCATTTCATCGCAAGCTGGCTGTGCTGTTGGTTGTCGTTTTTGTTCTACAGGTCATCAAGGCTTCAGCCGAAACCTCAGGGCGGGCGAGATCATTGCGCAGCTTTGGTTTGCCGAACATTCGCTGAGGAAGCGCCTGGGCCGAGATGAACGTGTGATTTCCAACGTGGTGATGATGGGGATGGGCGAGCCCCTCCAAAACTATTCTGAACTTCTGCCAGCATTGCGGGTTATGTTGAATGACCATGGCTACGGTCTTTCACGGCGGCGTGTAACGGTGTCTACGTCGGGGGTTGTGCCGATGATTGATCGTTT
>JAUXQA010000488.1 GCA_030683195.1 Rhodoferax sp.
CCAACGCCTGTTGTTGCAGCTCCATCAACAGTCCCCGCGACACCTGCTGCTGTTACGGCAGCGCCAGTGCCCTTGCCGACTGAGATCGTCACTGGCATGCCTAAAGTCCAATCCTTTGTGCTGCCCTTGGGCGAGTTGGCCCAGGTCGCTGAAAGTTCCGGTTTGAGCTGGGTCAATTCTGATGCGAGCAAAATTGCAGCGGTACAAGCCGGAATTGCAGCCGAGCCCAAGGTGGTTCACGTCCCCAGGGTGCGCCCTGCTGTGACAACGACACAAGAGGGGCCTCTGGTGTTGGTGGAAACCAAACGGGACTTGAAAGACCTAACGCTGCCTTTTGAAGAAAAAGGCGTTCAATAGCTTGAGGAAGAGGCCCGCAAGGGCCTGTAAAAAAGGGCAACTCAGTTGCCCTTTTTTGTTGACGTCTCAAGACAAGATCGGGTCTTCAGAACAAGTCAACACCACCCACTTTGGCGGCTGTTCCAAAAAAACCCCGGCGAACCAAACCCAGATGGCTGCACACTTTGTTGCGGCCGCTGCGCTGGGCAAAATCAACCGCACGCTCAGTTTTCTCAAGCGCGCTGCTGGGAGAATCGTCGGCCATGACACTGGTGAATCCGCAGCTCACGGTGACCCGGCCAACCTGAGGGAAATTGAACTTCTCCACATTGGCGCGAAAACGCTCAAAAGCGGCTAGCACCAAAGCCTCGTCAGGACAGTGCATCAAGACGCCAAAATGCTCACCTCCAAAGCGGTAAATCCGGTCATAGGTGCGAAAGGTATTGTTCATCACCCGCGCAACGAGCAACAAGACTTCCTCGGCAATAAGATGCCCATGCTTGTCATTAATGAGCGCAAAGTTGTCAATGATGGCTGAACCCAGCCAGTAATTGGCGGGCACACGGTGGCGCCGCTCATGGCTCATTCCAATGGGTTTGCCCGTCATTGGGGCTTCCCCTGTCAGGCCATCAAGCTCTTCCAGCACTGCGCTGTAAAAAGCATCGTCCAGTGATTTCCGGTTGAGTAAACCTGACAAGGCATCGCGGTCGCTGTACTCCAGCAAAGAATACATATTGCGATAAATGCGGCGCAATTGCTCAATAGTCTGCAGTTGATCCCGGCTCAAGGGTGAGTCCGAGTGAACCTCAATCACCCCTGCATCATCCTTGCGTGTGTCCGAAAACAGGGGAAGCATGCTGATCCGGGGGCCATCTTCGCCCGCCCAGGCAATTTCGACCGTCTCGCGTTGTTCAAGACATTTAAGCCGGTCACTTGCATCGCTCAGGCGCGGCAGAGTGGAAAAATCTACGCGCAGGGGGTCCACCACCTTGCCGCCACCCCGGGCGTCCAGACGCGCGACGTCTAACCAGCGTTTTTCACCCTCTTCGGCCACCACGCGCGCAATCACGATGCGTTGTATCGGCAGCAAATCAAGCAAGGCCTTGGACAAGGTGAGTTCCAGCAAATCCCGATCACGGTGATCGGTCAGCTTGACGATGTGTTCAATCAATGTGCTCATATGGAATTAATAATAGCCTCGATTGTTCAAATCGTCACGCCTTAAAAGCCAGCGCCGCGTTTCTCCAGGCCTGTGTTGCCGCCCCCATGTCACCCCGCTGCTCGGCCAATTCGGCCAGGGCAACGTGGGCGCTTCGCTCCAAGGCCGGATCTTGCAGCCTCGGCAACGACTGCTTGAGCAGTTGCTGCGCCTTGCCCCACAACTGTAAATGCTTGCAGGCAATACCTGCCAGGTATTGGAGGGCTGCATCGCCCGGGTTGGCCATTTGTGCCTTCTCGATCCGGGTCAACCAAGCGCTCTCGGGAGCACCGGATGCCGTCGCAAAACCACTCTCAAGCACCTGTATCAACTGAACACGTTGCGTCTCTGACAAGGTGGCAGGCTGCGCCACCATCCGGTCCCATAACGGCAACAGCCAGTCACGCGTGGCAGCCACATCGCCACCAAGCTTCAGCATTCTCCGTGTCGCCGCAATGACAACCTCCGGCATCTGCTTTTCTGCAGGATCAAGTTGACCCCACACGCCGTTCATCTGGTCTGGGTCGTGAGCACCCGCGATCAACTCCAGCGCGAGGCCTCGCAACAAACCAGTAGCCGCCACTTCGGAAAACGCGCGGTGCTTGGCCAGCAGCCGGGCAGCTTCCAGGGCGGGCCGAATTTGGCGTGCCATGCGGGAAGCCTTGAGTCTCAAGCGCATGGCAATAGTCCGCCGGGATGCGCCTTGGGGAAGCTCGTCCAGCCACTGAAGTGCGGCTGATGCATCCCGGTCTTCCAACGACCAACGCGCCGCCCGCAACTGCACACCTTCACGAATGCCCAGCGCCTCTTGACGGGACGCCTGCTCAAGGGCCTGATCGAAGTGGACCGATCGCGCGGACTTGTCTTGCAGGGCCTGGGCGCTTTCAGCAGCAAGCAGGTGAGTCAACGCCCGCAACCGGGCCGAATAGACCAAAGTCTCGCCGCTGCGGCTCATGGCGGCCTCACGCGCCAGCACCAACTCGGCGGCCTTTCTGGCCCTGATAAAACGCCCTGCTACCAGGTGCGCCAAAGCGTCCAGCAACGCCACATGCATGCCACGCTCCTGGTGCTGTAAACGCCAGGAGCGGGCATGGCCGGGCATGGCGAACAGGGCCGCCAGCGCACGCAAGGCCACGTGCATCGTGAAAAACAGCACAGTCAACAGCAGTACCACGAGGTTAAAAGACAAATCAACCCGGTAAGGCGGCCAAAAAACGGTGATCGTCCCCTGGTTGTTGCCTGCAAAAAGCGCAGCGGCAACGGCCATGCTGAATAACGCCAGAAACCACAGAGCAACCCTCATGGCTATCTCCCGGCGGCCGCGGTGGTGAGCGTGGCCAGGGTTTCATCCACACGGGGTAGCTGAAGCGCCTTCATCTGACTCTGCACCTGCTGCAACAGGGTGACTGCGGTTTGTGTCTTGCGCGAGTTCGCATCGAAATACTTGTTGAGTGCCAGGGACGCGGCCACCAGATCAGCGCGAGACGAGTCAATTTGGCGCGCCAGCAGGCCCAAACGCGCATTGAGCAGCTTGAGCTTGAGATTCTCGCGCAGGAAAAACGACTGCTCTGGCGATAACAGTGCCGCCTCAGGCTGCTCAATACGGCTGACACGCAACAGGCTTTTGGCCTCATCCCGCACCACTTGCAGACCTTGCAGCCACCAGGTCGGTGGAGTCTCAGTCGGCAGACGCTTGGGCGAGACCGTCGCAGCCACTGGCGCAACGGCGTTGGCCAGCACCAACTCGTCCGCCAGCCGCACCAACTCGTCCAGTTTGATCAACAGGCCCGGCGTATCGGCCACCGTCGAGGATTTGATGCGCTCAATGTCCCGGACCAGAGCGCGCTGAAGCGGTGAGAGCCGGGGTTGTGACGCCCGCACGACACGTTGTTCAGCGCTTTTGAGTGCGGCCAGCAAGGGCTCGACACTGCCGGTGAGTTGAGCCTGCTGCTGTGCCAGACGAATGGACGACTCGATGTCGACCACCAGATTTTCGTCGCGCGAGCGTGAAAGGCTTTGAATCAAGTCCTCCAACTGGCTGCGCTGCAAGGCCACCTCGCTGAGTCGGGCTTCAAACAAGGCCGATCGGGCGGATGATTCTTGAGACAGCTCGTTGGCCTGGCGGGCCAGCGTGCGAGCTTCCAGCGACTGGGCCGCTGTATCAGCGCTTTGGCGCGCCAACTGCTCCTGAATGCCGGAGAGTTTTTGCCACAAGAAGCTGCTCACCAGCAGCGCTGCCAGCGCCACGGCGGCCAATCCAAGAATGACGGCACGGGGCAAGGTCACTGGCGAGGGACTGGCCCCCACCACCGGCGTGCCCACATCCGGGTTGCTAGGGGGGGGAGCGTTCGCGTCAGAATTCATCGTTCCATTTTAAAGTGCCAAAGGCTGGACAAACGGGTTTGTCACTGTGTGACTTGCGCCATCCGTTGTAGTGAAGCCACCACGTCAGAAAACAAGGGCATTGATTCCTGCACCACGCCAAAGCCCGCAGACCTTGCCGCCTGGGCAATACGGGGGTGAGTGACCAGCGCGCGCGCACCACCCCAGCTCTGACTGGGGAGCGAAGCGGTCAAGTTGGCGATGGCCTCCGAACTGCTGAACAACCAGACGGAGCCATCGGCCGCTGCCGTTTGAGCCAAAGATGATTCATGGGCACCGAGGTCCGGTGCCAGCCGCTGGTAGGCCACAACAAAGTCAACAACTGCACCCTGTTCGGCCAGCCGCTGCGCCAGCCAATCGCGCCCCAAACCAGCGCTGCCTGCCGCGACCGAGGCACTGTCGCCCCCGCGCACAATCAACACTTGGTCACCGGAATGCACTTGCGGTGCCACCACGTGCCACAAGGCTTCAGAGTCAAACTGACCGGCCTCTCTTGGCGGCATATCGATCTGCTGAGGGGCCACACCCCGCTGGATAAGCGCATCAGCCGTACCAGGCCCAGGCGCCCACGCTCTTGTTTTTAAAGGTATGAAGTCAATTAAATCGCCGGCTAGAGGCATTTTTTCTTTAAAAAAATAATCCACGGCGTTGCCACTGACAAACATCAAGCCAATATAGTCAGCCAGGTGCCGCCAGGCCCTGGCAAGGTCGGTGGTGTCGTGGGCCGGGCCAATGTGGATCAAGGGTAGCGCTACGGCATCCAGGCCGAGCGCGGACAAATCCATAACCCACCGTTGCGCATCTCGCGCCGGGCGGGTCACGATCACCCGCATGGTCAGATGCTGACCGAGGGGGCATCCGGCAACAGCAGCGTGCCCCCTTTGGCCAACACACCCGCCTGCAACTCAGCCGCCACACGCTCGCCCAACGCCGAGGCACTGGCCAGGTCAGTCACTTTCGCGCTCATTTGCACGCACACCAGCTCAAGCACGCCCTCGGGGTCACCCCAAGCGGCGTCCAGGGTCAACACATCGGCGTTCAGGTTGGCAAAGGCGGCCAGGGGCATGGAACAACTGCCGCCCATGGCGCGGCTCACCGCCCGCTCGGCCGCCACAGTCAGCCAGGTGGGGTGGTGCGCCAGCGGCGCCAGCGCGTCGATCACGTCCTGCCGGTCGGTGCGCACCTCGATGCCCAGAGCGCCCTGCCCCGCTGC
>JAUXQA010000492.1 GCA_030683195.1 Rhodoferax sp.
ATCAAAGCCGGTTTCAAACTTGGCGGCAAGCCGTTTGAAACCCGATAAAAAAAGCCACCTCGCAAGGTGGCTTTTTCAAAGCGCAAAACTTCAGGCGAAGTTAGTTTCGGCGAAGCTCCAGTTCACCAATTTATCGAGGTAAGTCTCGACAAACTTGGGACGCATGTTGCGATAGTCGATGTAATAAGCATGCTCCCACACGTCAACCGTCAGCAGCGCTTTGTCAGCAGTAGTCAACGGGGTGCCGGCAGCGCCCATGTTGACGATGTCCACCGAGCCGTCGGCCTTTTTAACCAACCAAGTCCAGCCCGATCCGAAATTGCCAACGGCAGATTTCACGAACGCCTCCTTGAATGCAGCATAAGAACCCCACTTGGCATTGATGGCCGCAGCCAGGGCGCCGGTAGGCTCACCACCGCCCTGAGGCTTCATGCAGCTCCAAAAGAACGTGTGATTCCAGATCTGGGCTGAATTGTTATAGATGCCACCGGTGGATTTCTTGATGATTTCCTCCAGAGTCATGCTCTCGAATTCAGAGCCTGTTTGCAGGTTGTTCAGGTTCACCACATACGCGTTGTGGTGCTTGCCGTGGTGGTACTCCAGGGTCTCCTGGGAGTAGCTGGGGGCCAATGCATCAATGGCGTAAGGCAGGGGGGGTCGTGTGTGTTCCATGAAGTCCTCTTGGGTTGTAGTTAACGTGAACATTGTAGGAACTTTGATCATCCGGCTGATACCACCGTCAAATCAACCGCGCCGTCGGCAAGGATGGCTTGCACCCGCTGTCCGGGGGACGTTTGACGCACGCTGGTAAGGGTTTCGCCCTGCTCATTGGTGAGCCAGGCATAGCCACGTTGTAGAACCAGAGAGGGATCGAGCAGGCCTAAGCGCAGGGCCGCGCGCTGCAAGCGCTCGTCCCGACGCTGCAAGCCGCGCTGCATCGCCGTGGGCAGGGTGCTCTCAAGGGTTTGCAACTCTTGCGATTTTTGTTTCAAAAAGTGGATCGCTGAGGATTGCAGGCGCTGGGCGCTTGAGGCCAGTCGCAAACGCTGACGGCTTACCAATGCCAAGGGGCGGCCCAGCCGTGCCACCGTCAAATCCAGCCTCTGATTTTGCCGGTCCAGGTGCCGAAACATGGCATTTTGCAGACGACGCCCCACAATGTCGAGCGCACCCAGCCACACCTCGCGGGGCTGCGCCACCAGTTCGGCTGCGGCCGTGGGGGTGGGTGCCCGCAGATCGGCCACAAAATCGGCGATGGTGAAGTCGGTCTCATGACCCACGCCGCAGACGATGGGCACCGGACTCAGGGCCAGGGTGCGGGCCAGCTGTTCGTCATTAAAGGCCCACAAGTCTTCCAGGGACCCGCCCCCGCGCACCAGCAAGATCACGTCAATGACGAGTCCCGGCTGGGCGACCTTTTTAAGCGTTTTAGTTACTAAATTTTCCTCTGGCCGGCGTATTTGTTCGGTTAGCTCATATAGATTTGATAGCGACCGTATCAATTCAGCCGGGGCATTGTTGCCTTGCACTGCGGCGGGCGCCAAGACGACTGGAATGTGCGGCGCGCGCCGCTGCAAGGCAGTCATTACGTCGTGCAACGCCGCCGCGCCCAGAGAGGTGACCAGACCGATAGCACGGGGCATGACCGGCAGGGTGCGCTTGCGGGCGGCGTCAAACAGCCCCTCTGCTTCCAGCTTGGCCTTGAGCTTTAAAAACTGTTCAAACCACGCGCCCTGCCCCGCCCGGCTCATGCTCTCCACAATCAACTGCAGGTCACCGCGCGGCTCGTACACCCCCAAACGGCCCCGCACCTCGACCAACTCGCCATCACGTGGGCTGAAGTCAAGCGATCCGGCTGCTCGGCGAAACATGGCACAGCGCAACTGACCGGATTCGTCCTTGAGGGAAAAATAACAATGGCCGCTGGAGGCGCGCGAAAAGCCAGAAATCTCACCTCGCACGCTGACGGGGTTGAACCGGGCCTCCAGCGCGTCGGCAATAGCGCGACACAAGGCACCAACCGGCCAGATTCGGGGCGTCGACGAGGACAGAGCAGATTCGGACATGGGTTAAGTCGTCGATTTAAACGATAGTGAAGAAGGGACGTAGGCCATAATTACAGAGCTTTTCATCTGCGCGGAGACCCAATTTGTTTTCAATCATACAAGCCGCAGGCTGGCCAATATGGCCCCTGATTGCCTGCTCGATCCTGGCCCTGGCCCTCATCATCGAGCGGTTTATCAGCCTCAAAACCTCGAAAGTGGCTCCCCCGAAATTGCTTGATGAGGTGCTCAATGTGTCTCGCACCTCCGTCCCCTCGCCCGACGTGGTCTCGCAGCTGGAGCAAAATTCAGCTCTGGGCGAGGTGCTGGCCAGTGGTTTTCGGGCACTGAACGCCAGCCCCCGTTGCAGTGAAGATGACTTGCGCTCGTCCATGGAAGGCGCTGGGCGAGTCGTTGCGCACCGGCTGGAACGCTACTTGAGCGCACTGGCCACCATCGCCTCTGCTGCGCCGCTCATGGGTCTTTTTGGCACGGTGGTGGGCATGATCGAGATTTTTGGCTCCCAAAGTCCGACCAGCGGGGCTGCAGGTGGCAACAATCCGGGCCAGCTGGCGCACGGCATCTCCATCGCCCTTTACAACACAGCGTTCGGGCTGATTGTGGCGATCCCAGCCCTGATTTTCTGGCGATATTTTCGGGGACGTGTAGATGGCTATTTGCTCACGCTGGAGTTGGCCTCCGAGCGGCTGGTGCGCCACCTCAACACCCTGCGCAAATGAATACCCGTGTGCCCCCCGCTTGCGCCGTGGGCTCTGGCCCTTCAAAGGCCTGCCCATGAACTTTCGCCGCCGCCAAACCGAAGCGCCCGAGATCAACCTGATCCCCTTCATCGACGTCTTGCTCGTGGTGCTGATCTTTTTGATGTTGTCCACCACCTACAGCAAATTCACCGAACTGCAACTCAAGCTGCCAGTGGCCGATGCCGATGCACAGCGCGACTACCCTAAAGAAGTGCTGGTCACGGTCAGCAGCGAAGGGGCCTACACCGTCAACCGGGTAGCCGTCCCGGGTCGCAGCCCTGAAGAGCTGGGTGCGGCACTGCTGCAAAGCGCCAAGGCGGGCAAAGACTCGGTGGTGATCATCAGCGCCGATGCCAGCGCCCGGCACCAGGCCGTCATCACGGTCATGGAGGCGGCGCGGCGCACGGGCCTCAACCAGATCACCTTTGCCACTCAGTCGGCCAACGCCGCCGCCAAATAGCACCATGTCACCGGCAACGCGTGAGCCTGCGTTGCAGGGCATCCTGACCCGAGCCTGGACACGACGAGGCGCCTTGGCCTGCTCGCTCTGGCCCTTGGCATCCCTTTTTGGCGCTATGGCGGCGTTCAGGCGCAGCCTCTTTCGCCTGGGTATGTTGAAAACAACGCGGCTTGCCGTCCCGGTCATTGTTGTCGGCAATGTGGTGGTGGGCGGCTCGGGCAAAACACCGGTGGTCATGGCCGTGGTGCGCCACCTGCAGGCCCAAGGCCTAGTGGTGGGCGTCATTTCAAGGGGTTACGGTCGCACGGCTAAAGACTGCCGCGAGGTGTTTGAACACAGCCCGATTCCCGATGTAGGCGACGAGCCTGCGCTGATCAAACGCAACACCTCAGCCCCCGTCTTTGTCGCAGCCCGCCGGGCGGAGGCCGGCCAGTCGTTGCTGGCGCACTACCCTGCTACGCAAGTCATTGTGTGTGACGACGGCCTTCAGCACCTGGCCCTTGCCCGCGACCTGGAGATTTGCGTGTTTGACGACCGGGGCATTGGCAACGGCTGGCTGCTACCCGCTGGCCCGCTGCGCGAGCCCTGGCCGCGCCCGGTGGACCTGATGCTGCACACCGGCACCCATCCGGCCTTTGCCGGCTTGACCGCGCAGCGAACCCTCGCGCCCTGCGCCGTGCGAGCCGATGGAAGCCGGGTAGCCTTGATCGATCTGGCCCGGCCGCAGGGCCCGTCCCTGATCGCCCTGGCCGCCATCGCCAAGCCAGAGGCCTTTTTTGCCATGCTGCGCGCCCAAGGCTTGAACCTGGCGCATACGCTGGCCCTGCCTGATCACTATGATTTCAGTGGGTATAAAGCCAATGAATACATTGGCTACACGGTTATTTGTACCGAAAAAGACGCAGTCAAGCTTTGGCCCATTCAACCGAACGCTCTGGCTGTTCCCCTGATCTTCACGCCCGAGCCGGAATTCCTGGCTCAACTCGACGCTCGGCTGGCCGTATTGCTGGCGAAGCCGCCTCACCCACCGCTATCATTACCCTATGGACATACGACTTCTTGAACTGCTGGTTTGCCCCGTCACCAAGGGCCCCCTGGAATACAACCGCGAAAAGCAGGAGCTGACCTCCCGCAGCGCTCGGCTGGCCTATCCGGTGCGGGACGGCATTCCCGTTTTGCTGGAGTCCGAGGCTCGCCCCATGACGGACGAGGAACTCGGGCTGTGAGTTTCACGGTATTGATCCCGGCACGCCTGGGGTCCACACGCCTGCCCAACAAACCCTTGGCTGACATAGCGGGACTGCCGATGGTGGTGCGCGTCGCCCAGCGGGTGATGTCGTCCGCCGGCGGGCGCGTGGTGGTTGCCGCCGATGACGCCGCCATACTCTCGGCCTGTCTGACTCACGGTATTGATGCCGTGCTCACCCGCACCGATCACCCCTGCGGCAGCGACCGGCTGGCCGAAGCCTGTGATTTGCTTGGACTCCAGGACACCGAGATCGTGGTCAACGTGCAAGGTGACGAGCCCTTGATAGACCCGGCTTTGGTGAGCGCTATGGCCCATTTGCTGGAGGAGCAACCGGGCGTGAGCATGAGCACCGCCGCCCACGCCATCGACAACTGGCACGATTTCATGAACCCCAACGTGGTCAAGGTCGTACTTGATGCCCGCAATCAGGCGCTGTACTTCAGCCGTGCCGCCATTCCGCACTGGCGCGATCAGCCCAGCCCGACACACGGCGTTGGCGGTGCTGGCACAGGCGCGCTGCCAAGCCCGGCGCCCTTGCGGCACATCGGCATCTACGGCTACCGGGTAGGCTTCTTGCGGCAATTTCCAGGCCTGGCACCGGCACCCCTGGAGGTCATCGAAGCGCTGGAGCAGTTGCGCGCTATTTGGCATGGTCACCGCATTGCGGTGCATGTTGCAAGCGACGCGCCCGGTGGCGGCGTTGACACGCCAGAAGACCTGGAACGGGTTCGCAGACTGTTTGAATTACAAGCTCTGACGTAAGCCAGGCGCAGGCTGCGCCGTGCTATTCTTAAAACCAAACGTGCACCCCACCCTGATCGAATGAAGACAGGGTTGAAGTGCTGAATAATTAAACCAATCCGAGGACAACCATGAGACTCATTCTGTTGGGCGCACCAGGCGCCGGCAAAGGCACGCAAGCCACCTTCATCTGCCAAAAATACGGCATTCCCCAGATCTCGACTGGTGACATGTTGCGCGCCGCTGTCAAAGCGGGAACGCCCCTGGGCATTGAAGCCAAAAAAGTCATGGATGCCGGTGGGTTGGTCAGCGACGATCTGATCATCAACCTGGTCAAGGAACGTATCACACAGGCCGACTGCGCTGGCGGTTTCTTGTTTGACGGCTTCCCCCGCACTATTCCCCAGGCTGATGCCATGAAAGCCGCTGGCGTCAAGCTGGACTATGTATTGGAAATCGATGTGCCTTTTGACGCCATCATCGAGCGCATGAGCGGGCGCCGCTCCCACAGCGCATCCGGCCGCACCTACCACGTCAAGTTCAATCCACCGAAAGTGGCCGGCTTGGACGACATCACGGGCGAGCCGTTGATCCAGCGTGAAGACGACAAGGAAGAAACCGTGAAGAAGCGTCTGGATGTCTACAGCGCGCAAACCCGCCCGTTAGTTGATTACTACGCCAACTGGGCCAAGAGCGAACCAGATACCGCCCCCCAATACCGGGCCATCAGCGGCACTGGCGGTGTGGACGAAATCACTACCCGCGCCTTCGCTGCGCTGACGAAATAATCAAGTCGCGCTCACCGGCGCAGTATGGCGCTGGTGAATCAACACTGCTACATCAATGCCAGCATTAGCGCGATTCTTGCCTTCACGGGCGAGAGACCGCCAGAATCTGCCGAGCTGCTGCCCGGCGCAGGCAAGATGCGGCCGCGGGTGCACCGGGTGGCGCGAACCACCCTGACACCTCCCAACTGTGCCCTGACCAATGCGGCCTCCAATTCGCCATGTACCGTGCCATTGCCCGTCCCCGCCACGACAAGACCTCGCACGGGTTCGGGCGCTGTTGACGGCTTATCGACATCCACAGACCGGGGCACGATGGCTAACAACGCATCCACGATGGCGCCGCTTGCACCGGCAAAGCTCATGACGATTTCGACCCGTGGCCAAGCGTTGGTTTCTTCAAAATTCACTACTTTTTTTATATCTATATAGTTCTTAAGTGCGCCGGCTAGAGGCCAATTTCGTACTAATCGGACACAACCCTCCTCGACATAACCCAATGGGCCCGAGTCGCCTGAATCGAAGGCATCGACCCGGTAGGGATGGACTTTCTGCACCTCGACCGCCCCATGCAGGGCTCCGGCGCAAACTACCACCACGCCACAGGCACCATGCGTGGTTGCTATTGACACGGCATCCATCAGATTCTGGGGACCGTCTGGCGCCGCACTGGAGGCAGGACGCATGGCACAAGTCAGCACCACGGGTTTTACCAGCAACTCCGCGGGCAACACCGCGTGCAGGAAAAACGCAGTCTCTTCCAGCGTGTCGGTCCCGTGGGTGATCACCACGCCCCTCACGTCAGTCTGGGCCAGATAGAAACAGAGGCGTTCTGCCAGGCGTTGCCACACCGAAAAACTCATGTCCTTACTATCAACCTGAGCCACTTGCTCGCACACGAGCGTGCGTCCGGTCAACACCGTGGGCAGCCCGGGCACGCTCTCCAACAACTGAGCCACACCCAGCTGCGCCGCTGTGTAGCCGATATTGTCGGCGCTGTTAGTGGCCGTCCCGGCGATCGTGCCGCCTGTTCCCAAAACAACGATTTTTTCAGAACTATTCATGCTGATGACTTGCAAACTTCTAAAAACTGTTTAAAAATACAGTCACTGGTTATCAAGACAGTATGTATAGACAACCAGTAAGACCAACCCAACCTCCAGGAGCCCGCATGCTTGAAAACCCCAAACTCACCGCCCGCCAGCAACAAATCCTGGAGCTCATTCAAAGCGCCATCTCCCGCACCGGCGCACCGCCCACCCGCGCCGAAATCGCGGCCGAGTTGGGCTTCAAGTCCGCCAACGCAGCCGAAGAACATTTGCAAGCCCTGGCCCGCAAGGGTGCCATTGAACTGGTCAGCGGAACCTCGCGGGGTATTCGCCTCAAGAGTGACACCCTGCGCTCCATCAATGAAAGCCGCAGCAAGTTGCAGGCACTGTCACTCTCAGGCTTGTCGCAACTCATGCTGCCCCTGATCGGACGCGTCGCCGCCGGCTCGCCCATTCTCGCCCAAGAGCACATCGACCAGACTTACTACCTTGAGAGCAGCCTGTTCCAGCACAAGCCAGACTACCTGCTCAAAGTACGAGGCATGTCCATGCGCGATGCCGGAATCATGGACGGTGATTTACTGGCCGTCCAGTCCACCAAAGAAGCTAAAAATGGACAAATAGTGGTCGCCAGGCTCGGTGAAGAAGTGACCGTCAAGCGCTTTCGGCGCAACAACAACGTGATTGAACTGCACCCGGAAAATCCGGATTACCAAACCATCGTGGTCGAACCTGGCGAAGCTTTTGAAATTGAAGGTCTCGCGGTTGGATTGATCCGCAACACCATGTTGATGTGAATACTCATCCAAAGGTTTTGATATGAACACATCTTTATTTGTGGCGCCTGGCGTATTGGCTTCCGTGCAAGGTCTGTGGCGCTGGTTTACCGCTGCACCGGTGCTCAGCAAGCCGCTTTTGTCTGACATAAGTCATCAGGCCAGCGACACCAGCGTAAATTCTGTAACAAATATCAGCCGTTGCGGCACAGTCAGCCGATGCGCTGTGAGCGAATCGCCCGTGGGCAGGCCAGTGCGAGTCATCCGCGTTCTGGAAGCCAGTCAGGCCCCCGCCCAAGCGGGCAGGATGGTCATGTCGGGACGGATGGCTGACGTGTGTGCCGAACTGGATCGCCTGGCCGCGAGGGAAGCAGCGCTTCACTAACATGTAGCACAGGGCATCAGGGCGGCGCCACAGCCCCATCGGCGAGGCACAATCGCACAGTATGAATATTGTGATACTTGATGATTACCAGGATGCCGTTCGCAAATTGCAATGCGCTACCAGGCTGGAACCTTACCAAGCCAAGGTCTACACAAATACCGTCAAGGGTCTGGGTCAACTGGCCGTGCGCCTTAAGGACGCTGACGTGATTGTGCTGAACCGTGAACGCACCCACATGCCACGGCAATTAATTGAAAAGCTGCCTAAACTCAAATTAATCGTCCAAACAGGGCGTGTGGGCCCCCACATTGATGTGGACGCATGTACCGAACGTGGCATCGCCGTCGCTGAAGGCACAGGTTCCCCAGTCGCCCCAGCCGAACTCACTTGGGCGCTGATCATGGCGGCCATGCGGCGTTTGCCGCAGTACATCGGCAACCTCAAGCACGGCGCCTGGCAACAGTCCGGGCTCAAAACTGGCTCAATGCCATCGAATTTCTGTATCGGCAGCGTCCTCAACAAGAAAACCCTGGGTATTTGGGGTTACGGGAAAATTGGTCGTTTGGTGGCGGGGTACGGGAAGGCTTTTGGTATGCGGGTGGTGGTCTGGGGGCGCCCACCCTCACTGGAGCGCGCCATACTGGATGGGTTCGAAACAGCTGCAACACGCGATGATTTTTTTACCCAATGTGATGTGCTATCGCTGCATCTGCGGCTAACCGAAGAAACTCAAGGCATCGTCCGTGCGGATGACCTTGGACGCATGAAGCCTACCGCGCTACTCGTCAACACTTCGCGCGCTGAATTGATCGAACCAGATGCCCTGATCGGCGCCCTCAACCGTGGCAGACCCGGTCTGGCTGCCATAGATGTCTTTGAAACCGAGCCGATTTTGCAAGGTCACGCCTTGTTGCGGCTGGAGAATTGCATCTGTACGCCCCACATTGGCTACGTGGAGCAGGACAGTTACGAGTTGTACTTTGGCGCGGCCTTTGACAACGTGATCAACTTCATCAAGGGTACTCCGACCAACATTGTCAACCCGGGTGCCCTGCAGGTTCGGCGTTGAACGGGCGGCGCCCGGTAGCGGCGGATGCCATGCCCCCGGTTTTGTGGGCGCTGCTATTTGGTAATTTCGTTATTGGTACAGGGGTCATGGTGGTGCCCGGCACGCTCAACGACATTAGCAGTTCGCTGGCCGTTTCAGTACCGAAAACCGGCCAGCTTATTTCAGCTGCAGCTCTCGTGATGTGCCTGGGGGCACCACTGATGGTGGCTGTGGTCGCCAAGTGGGACCGGCGGCGCCTGCTGACATTGGTCATGCTCTGGTACGGTGCTTTGCACATGTTGAGCGCGGCCATGCCAACATTTGGATCACTCCTGGCTGTTCGGGTGCTGACCGTGATTTCACCAGCCATCTTCACACCTCAAGCAGCGGCCTGCATTGCGTTTTTGGTGTCACCCCATCAAAGAGGCAAGGCCATCAGCTTGGTATTTTTGGGCTGGTCCCTGGCCTCTGTCATGGGCATGCCGCTGGGCGCCCTAGTAGGTGGGACGTTGGGCTGGCGTTATGCGTTTATCGCTGTGGGGGTGCTATCCATACTCAGTGCGATATGGGTCTGGCGTGCCATGCCGAACGGGGTCAAGCCGCCCGCTTTTTCTTTGGCGACATGGCGTCAGACACTCAAGTCCAGACCCTTGATGCTCTGCGTGCTCGTCACGGCCTTGTATTCGGCAGGGCAATTTATTCTTTTTTCCTACTTCGCGCCTTACTACAAGGCCATGTTCGACGTCACACCTACCCAGCTCAGCCTGATGTTCGCCTGGTTTGGTGCATTCGGATTTCTGGGTAATCTGTGGGTCACACGCAATATTGAGCGATTGGGGCCGGCGCGCACGGTGCTGATTGCCATGAGCAGCATCGCATTCAGCCTACTGATGTGGCCTTTGGCCACCAACCTCGTGCTGACCGCGCTGGTCTTGATTCCCTGGGCCTTGGGCTGTTTCTCAGCCAATTCGGCGCAGCAGGCCAGACTATCCAGTATCGCGCCGGCCTTGACCTCAGGCTCGATCGCCTTGAACACCTCGGCCATGTACGCAGGACAGGCCCTGGGTGCCACCAGCGGCGGCTGGATGATTTCCCATGGGCAGATGTCAAATCTGCATTGGGCGGGCCTGGCAGGGATGCTGCTCGCTGTGGTGGTCAGCATGCTGGCCACCCGCTCCCAAGCCAGATCAGAAACACATACTTGACAAGACCACGACTGGCTTGGGAACAAGCGTTGCCCGTCCCGCGTTTGCTCCGGGCTTGAAAACGGCATTGACGTCTGAGTTGCCAAGGGACTCAGAACCTGAGAGGCAACCTGATATTCGCGTCCTCAGCAGTGCTGGTTGCGCGATCACCGCAGTTCATAATCTTACCCATGAATCCAAAATATTTAACTATTGGCATCGTTGGTGCAGGTGCCATGGGCCGCGGCATCGCGCAAATCGCTGCACAAGCGGGCAGCACTGTTTTGTTGTTTGATCTCCAGTTCGAGGCCGCTCAGGCGGCGCAAAAGACTGTCTTCGGGCAATGGGACAAACTGTGCGAAAAAGGTCGACTGGACGACATCCAGACGCAACTGTACAAATCCCGCCTTCAATGCGTAGAGGGACTGCACGCCCTAACTGGCTGCGATTTGATTGTGGAGGCTGTCGTTGAGCGCCTGGACGTCAAGGCGGGTTTATTCATCGAACTGGAGGGACTGGTTCGCCCGGACGCCGTGTTGGCCACCAATACATCGTCCCTTTCCGTGACCTCTGTCGCGGCCCGGCTCAAACGTCCTGAGCGCTTCGCCGGCTTTCACTTCTTCAACCCCGTGCCCTTGATGAAAGTGGTCGAGGTCATTGCGGGGCTGAAGACCGACCCCACCGTCTGCGCGGATCTGGCCACCTACGCCCGGCAAATGGGGCACACGCCGGTCCAAGCCCAAGACACCCCCGGTTTTATCGTGAACCACGCCGGGCGGGGCTATGGCACCGAGGCCTTACGTATCGTCAGCGAAGGGGTGGCAGATTTCGCCACGGTAGACCGGATTTTGAAAGACCAGATCGGGTTCAAACTCGGCCCGGTTGAATTGATGGACTTGACCGGCCTGGACGTGTCCCATCCCGTGATGGAATCGGTGTATCACCAATATTTTGAAGAACCGCGTTACCGGCCCAGTGTCATCACCGCCCAACGGCTGGCCGGCGGCATGGTCGGCAAAAAATCCGGCGAAGGCTTTTACCGCTATGAAGGCGGAACAGCGCAAACTACCCCGGAACAACCTGCACCCGCGGTCGACGAGATGCCCCCAGTGTGGGTCTCCCCAAGGGCTGCACGTAAATCTGAACTCCTGCAACTGCTCAGGAACCTGGGCGCAAAAATCGAAACCGGCGCCTCCCCCTCGCCGCTGGCACTGTCTTTTGTGGCGCCGCTGGGTTTTGATATCACCACGGTGGCGGTGGTTGAGCGGCTTGACCCGGCACGAACAATCGGTATTGACATGCTGGTGGATGACGCAACCACTCGCCGGCGCGTGCTGGCCACCAACCCGGCGACGCGACCCGACATGACCCGCGCTGCTCACGCCCTGATGGCCAGAGATGGCAAAGCGGTGAGCATCATTCGGGACAGTGGTGGTTTTGTCACTCAACGAGTGGTCTCGACCATCGACAATATTGCCTCGGACATCTGTCTGCAGAGCATTTGCTCGCCCACAGATTTGGAAAAGGCGGTGACACTGGGGCTAGGCTATCCGATGGGGCCACTCGCCATGGGCAATCTTTACGGCCCAACCAACATCCTGGAAGTGCTATTCAACATGCAAACCGTCTACGGCGACCCACGCTATCGCCCTAGTCCGTGGCTGCGCCGCCGCGGGGCCATCGGTCTGAGCTTGTTGCACGAAGAAGAGTAAGTTCTTCACCACCAACTAAATCAAATCATGACCGCCGAACTCAAGCGCAGCAGCGAAGGGCAGACGCTGATTCTGACCATTTCCAACCCCGCTCACCGCAATGCGCTGGGACCGGAAATCTACACCGAAGGCATTGAGGCCCTCAGTTCGGCCGAGCGCTCTGAAGACGTTCGCACGGTGGTCATTACCGGTGAAGCCTCCCTGTTTAGTGCTGGTGGAAATTTGCAGAGATTGCAGGCTAACCGGCAGCAACCGACCTCTCACCAAGCCCAAAGCATTGATGCACTGCATGCCTGGATCGAGGCGATCAGGACTTTTCCCAAGCCGGTGATTGCCGCAGTTGAAGGTGCAGCGGCCGGTGCTGGATTTTCGCTAGCGCTGGCCTGCGATTTCATTGTGGCGGCGGACGATGCCGTCTTTGTAATGGCTTACAGCAATATCGCGCTATCACCAGACGGGGGTGCCAGTTGGAGTTTGGCACGAGCCCTGCCCCGCCAATTGGTCACCGAGTTGCTGATGTGTGGCGAACGGATCACGAGCAAACGGCTGAATGACCTGGGACTAGTCAACCGGATCACGCCGGCCGGTGAGGCGATAGTCGGTGCGTTGGCTTTGGCTGATCGACTCAACCAGCGTGCACCCAACGCATTGCAGAGCATCAAGACCCTGATCCACGAAGCAGATGGAGCCACCATGGCGACCCAGCTGACACGCGAACGTGATCATTTTGTACGCAACCTGCACCACGCCAATGCAGGTATCGGCATCAATGCGTTTTTGAACAAGACCAGACCCAACTTCAATTGAGTTGCCACCCGTCAGGCCTCTGGCGGAGCGCTTAGACACGCAGGTGACAAGCTGGTGGCGTCCACCTGGTCACGGGCGCGACAATGGACCTGTTTTCAGTCACCCAAAGGACAGGCTATGGACGATCCTATTCTTACCATCGAAGAACGTTCAGCGATCAATTCAGGTCGCTGGTTTTCAACTCTCTCACCTTCACTGCGGCACGACATTCTCCGATGCGCCTACGTCAAACGTTTCAAAGACAGCGAACTGATCACTGCCCGCGGCGAGCCGCCAGAGGAATGGATTGCGTGCGCACGGGGCGCCGTACGAGTGAGTTCCACCTCGATTTCAGGCAAACAGATCACGCTCACGTATGTGGAGCCTGGCATCTGGTTTGGCGATGTCTCGATCTTCGACGGCGACAGGCGCACTCACGATGCTTATGCCCACGGGGACAGCACCATTTTGTGTGTCGCAAAAGCCGATTTCAAGAAAATTCTGGCCACTCACGTCGAGTTGTACGAAGCCCTGCTTCGCCTGCATGCCCGGCGCATTCGCCAGCTGTATGGCTTGGTGGAAGACCTCAACACCTTGCCCCTGCGGGCCCGTTTGGCCAAGCAACTGCTGCACCTGGTTCGCAGCTACGGCATACCTTCGCTCAGCGATGGACGCGAGATGCGGATCGGACTTCAGCTGGCACAGGAGGAATTGGCGCAGCTACTTGGCGCATCTCGCCAACGGGTCAATCAGGAACTCAAATCGATGGAGCGCGAAGATGTCATTCGCATCGAACCGGGTGGCCTGGTCATTCGCAACCGCGAAGCCTTGATGCAAATCATTGATTCAGACAACTAGAAGCACGGAACACGACCATGAGCGATTTTGACCACTTTGTAGGGACGCGGCCCGTCTCGGACAAGCAAGCTTTCGATATAGACGCCTTATCCGCCTGGCTCACAACGCATCTGCCAGGCTATGCAGGACCGCTGAGTGTCGAGTCGTTCAAGGGAGGTCAGTCCAATCCAACGTACAAACTCAATACGCCGTCGCAGAGTTATGTGATGCGCGCCAAGCCGGGCCCAGTGGCCAAGTTGTTGCCCTCGGCCCACGCGATTGAGCGAGAGTTTGCCGTTATGAGTGGCTTGCAAGGTACGGACGTACCAGTACCCCGTATGTACTGTCTGTGTGAAGATGAAGCCGTCATTGGCCGGGCTTTCTACATCATGGAATTCATGTCCGGGCGCATTTTGTGGGACCAAACCTTGCCGGGTATGAATACCGAGGAGCGTGGCGCAATTTACAAAGAGATGAACCGGGTGATCGCGGCGCTGCATACGGTCAAATTCGCGGACCGGGGCCTGGCTGGCTACGGCAAGCCGGGCAACTATTTTGATCGCCAGATCAGCCGCTGGAGCAAGCAATATGTCGCCTCCGCCGACGGCGCTGGCCCGATGTCCCAGCCGATTGAGGAGATGGAAAAACTCATGGCCTGGCTGCCCCAGCACATTCCGGCCATGGCCCGCGCCGAACACATGGTCAGCATCGTGCATGGCGACTACCGGCTGGACAACCTGATGTTCCACCCCACCGAGCCGCGGATTATTGCGGTGCTGGACTGGGAATTGTCTACGCTGGGGCATCCGCTTGCCGATTTCAGCTATCACTGCATGGCCTGGCACATCCCGCCAGGTGCTTTTCGCGGCATTGGTGGATTGGACGTTGCCAGTCTGGGAATCCCCACTGAGGCCGAGTACATTCGGCTCTATTGCGAACGCACGGGGTTGACCACACCCGATGCTCTGACAACAGACTGGAACTTCTACCTCGCTTACAACCTGTTCCGCCTCGCCGCCATTCTTCAGGGCATTGCCAAGCGGGTCGAATCTGGCACCGCTGCCAGTGCACAGGCTGTCAGTTCAGCCGCAGGCGCGAGGCCACTGGCCCAAATGGCCTGGAAATTCGCCCAACAGGCCTGACCCCCTCACCGCACCCTTTTCACACTGAAAACAACTGGAGATTTCCCATGGACTTTGACTACTCGCCCAAAACCAAAGACTTGCAAAACAGGCTGCGGGCGTTCATGACGGAGCACATCTACCCGTCCGAAAGCGCCTACCACGCTGAGATTGCAGCCAACACGGCAGCCGGCAAGCGCTGGACGCCGCTGCAGACCATTGAAAACCTCAAGCCCAAAGCCCAGGCAGCAGGCTTATGGAATCTTTTCTTACCCGTCGACAGCGCGGCAGCCTCTGGATACACCGGCGCCGGACTCACCAATCAGGAATACGCGCCTCTGGCTGAAATCATGGGCGAAGTCATGTGGTCGAGCGAAGTCTTCAACTGCTCGGCCCCAGATACGGGCAACATGGAAACCATTGCTCGATATGGTTCGGAAGAGAACAAGGCACGCTGGCTCAAGCCGCTGCTGGAAGGCAAGATCCGCTCTGCCTTTGCCATGACTGAACCCGACGTCGCTTCAAGCGACGCGACCAACATCGAAACCCGGATCGAGCGTGATGGCGATGATTACGTCATCAATGGCCGCAAGTGGTGGACCTCCGGTGCAGGCGACCCACGGTGCGCCATCTACATCACCATGGGAAAAACCAACCCTGACGCACCACGCCACTCGCAACAAAGCATGGTGCTGGTGCCCGCCGATACCGCCGGTATCACCGTGGTGCGCGCCCTCAATGTGATGGGTTATGACGACGCACCGCATGGCCATATGGAAGTGCTTTTCGAAAATGTTCGGGTACCTGTGGGCAACATCCTGCTGGGCGAAGGTCGAGGATTCGAGATCGCCCAGGGGCGCCTTGGCCCTGGACGCATTCACCATTGCATGCGCCTGATCGGTTTGGCTGAACGTGCGCTTGAACTCATGTGCAAGCGTGCTTCATCGCGCGTCGCATTTGGCAAAACGGTCGCATCTCAAACCGTGACGCAAGAGCGCATCGCCGAGGCCCGCTGCAAGATCGATATGGCCCGTCTGCTCACGCTCAAAGCGGCTTGGATGATGGACATGGGTGGCAATAAATTTGCAAAAAACGAGATCGCCATGATCAAGGTGGTGGCTCCCAGCATGGCCTGCCAAGTCATCGACTGGGCCATGCAGGTCCATGGTGGTGGAGGCATGTGCGATGATTTCCCATTGGCCTATAGTTACGCCAACGCCCGCACCTTGCGCTTTGCCGATGGTCCGGACGAAGTGCACCGTAATTCCATTGCCAAAATGGAGCTCGGTAAATACGCTGCGAATCCCAAGCCCGTTGAGATGCCGATCACACGCGGTTGTTAACGTGCAGGAGCATCAGTTGACCGATACTGATGCTCCTGAAATAAATATCTAAATCCTTACAAGCTGCCGGCTACAGCGCATTTTCACCAAGGAGATTGCGGGAGACCTGACCACAACTCATGTAAGTCAGGGAATCGCCATTTGGCCGGGTCTTCGCGGCTGACGATTTTTTCTTTGTTCTCAGGGCGAGACAAGTCAATGATTTGCGGCAGGATCCTGAGGTTTGACTTGGTCGAAAAGAATACTTTGACGCTAGGTGTGGTTAGCGACTTGGACGTCTGCTCCACCACCACGCCAATTCGCCCCGAAGTCAACTGCACCAGAGAGCCGACAGGATAAATGCCCATGCTCTTCACAAACGCCTGAAAAACCTGGGGGTCAAAATGCCCGGTAGCCCATTCCGCCATCTTACGGAGTGACTCGGCAGGATCCCAACCGGCTTTATAGGGCCTGTTGGATGTGATGGCATCGTAGACATCACAGACAGCTCCCATCTTGGCAAACAAGCTGATCTCCGGACCCTTCAGGCCCTCAGGGTAGCCCGTTCCGTCAGTCTTTTCATGGTGATACAAACAGACATCCAAGACTATCGGGTCCACGTCGACTCCCCCCAGAAGCATCTTGTGTCCCTCTACAGGGTGGCTTTTGATGATGGAGAACTCTTCCTCGGTGAGCTTTCCAGGCTTGTTGAGTACCTCAATAGGCATAACGGCTTTTCCTAGATCGTGCAGGAGGCCAGCCAAGCCAGCAGACCTCACCTGAGCCTCGTCCAGACCCAGTTGCTTGGCCAGAGCGACCATCATGGCGCAGACGGCCACAGAATGCATGTAGGTATAGTCATCTGCGGTTTTGAGTCGCGCCAGACTGATGAGTGCTCCAGGGTTGCGGGACACAGAATCCGATATTTCCTCGACCAACAGCTTCGCTCCGCCCACATCGACCGCATTGCCCATACGGGCTTCCTCAAACATGGACATTACGGCCTGCTTGGATTGTCTGACGATCTTTGTCGCTCGGGCCATTTCCTTTGAGGCGACAACGGGGGTAACTTGGCGCGTACTGTCAGCCACATTTCGTCGATCAATCTCAACCTGCTGCTCCGACTCTGCCTCCAATACCGCAGACTCACCCCCAGCGATATCCAGACCCTTCGCACAGTCAATCCAGACTTCTTTGATGCTGCTGGCGTGAATAATCTGCAAGTCCTTTGCATCCAGCAAAACGAAACCCGTTCGCCAAAACGGGTGATCCATCCAGGAACCACAAAACTCTTTGAGATGCATCCCCAGAGTAAGCTGGTCAACAGCAATACGTTTAAGCATAAGAAACCGCTATCGAAAAATCAGCTTAAACGACAATTCCGCCGAGATATGTGCGCGCGCTGGCCAAGGGTCAATGCAAATGGCGAGGCTTGCGTCCGCCACCATGTCCTACACCGCCATGACCGCCACCCGAACCGCGCGGCGGCTTTCCAATTTGAAGGGAACTCACCAAGTCATCGAACCGTTGGCTGAATAGTTTGTCAATTTCAGCCACGATACCACCCAGCTCTGAGCCATCAAAGTGGCGCTCCATCATATTGACGATGTCCTGCACCAATAAATCACGTTGCACCTGCATGATCGCAGCCGGATCCGGGCCAACAAACAGCATCAAGAAATCATCGCGGGACTCCGCGTCGGAATCCTCGTCCTCATCATCAAACTCGGCATCGTAGAAGGTCACTTCAATGGCTGCGCCGGCTTGCGCCAAGTCGTTCAGATTCATACACATCTCATCCAGCGCCTGGCGAAAATCGTCATCGCCCACTACGGTCCAGCACATCTGCAAAAGATGCTCCTGCACATCAAACTTGATGCCCGGTTCATCTTCGTAGGAACTGCCGGCGGCATCAGGCAATGAGCGAGCCCCGGCATACTTCCACAATGGCTTCAGCGCATCCTGAATTTGACTAAAGACAACGTCTGACCGCACGGGAATCTGGCCGTGAACATGAATCTCAAAAGGAGCGTTATAGCGTGACATGAATTAAGGGTAAGCTTTTGGGAGTCAAAACCGGCTACCGGCCTGGCTTGGACTCGTGGTTCTGGTCAAGTGAATCTGAAAAGCTCTGCCATTCAAATTCAACATCCATCAAATGATCCCAATGGTTGAAAATCGAAGCCGTTGGGATTGATTGTGCCACGCGAAAGTGGGATGACGGAAAGCTCTTGCAGGCGATACCGCTGAGTGCGGACTTCACCAATGAGAACTGAGCAACAAATAGGCTTGGGTACGTCTCGGGATCTATCAGACCAGACATCATCAACCTAAATAAAGGCTGGAGTTTTTTAATTTTATTGGTGCCCGAGGCCGGACTCGAACCGGCAACTCCGTGAGGAGGACAGATTTTAAGTCTGCTGTGTAAACCATTCCACCACTCGGGCGCAGCTCACATCGTGCCAAATAGCCATTTTGATGTTGAACAAAATGGCACCCCAGATTGGACGCTACAAGCATCTATGGAGGCGCGACCCAGAGTCGAACTGGGCTAGACGGATTTGCAATCCGTTGCATAACCGATTTGCTATCGCGCCGCTTTCCTGACAAAAAAGGGAAGCTCTTTGCTTCCCTTTCTTTCAATTTGGAGCGGGAGAAGAGTCTCGAACTCTCGACCTCAACCTTGGCAAGGTTGCGCTCTACCAACTGAGCTACTCCCGCGTTTCAAGCCTCAAAGTATAGCCTATTTAGACAGCCATTTCGTCGGGCGTGAAGAAAGATCGTTAATGTTTGATGGATGCCAAGACCTCCGCAGAAGCCGCCGCCGGAGCTGCAGCCACAACGACAACATCATCATCAAGCAGAGGGGTTGGCAAGCGCTCAAGCGCTACAGCCAAGACCTGATCAATCCAGCGAACTGGCACGATTTCAAGGCCGTTTTTTACGTTCTCAGGAATATCTTGAAGGTCTTTGGCGTTCTCTTCTGGGATCAACACCGTTTTAATACCTCCACGGAGGGCAGCAAGCAGCTTCTCCTTAAGACCTCCAATCGCAGTGACCTCGCCACGCAAAGTGATTTCACCGGTCATAGCCACATCGCCACGCACCGGTATACCGGTCATGGCCGACACAAAAGCGGTTGTCATTGCGGCACCCGCACTTGGACCGTCCTTGGGCGTCGCACCATCCGGTACATGGATGTGGATGTCTTTCTTCTCAAAAAACTCGTCCTTGATACCCAGACGCCTGGAGCGGCTGCGAACCACCGTGCGTGCAGCCTCGACTGACTCCTTCATCACATCGCCTAAAGAACCTGTGCGGGTGATCACACCCTTGCCTGGCATCATGGCAGCTTCAATCGTGAGCAAATCACCACCCACCTCGGTCCAAGCCAGACCAACAACCTGGCCCACCT
>JAUXQA010000507.1 GCA_030683195.1 Rhodoferax sp.
GGCGACGCCAGCGGCGTGACAGGTGTACGCCTGAAACATGTAGATACGGGTGTTACAGAGGACCTGATACTCAAAGGCTGTTTCATCGCCATCGGGCATTCACCCAACACCGATATTTTCCAGAATCAACTGGACATGGCGGGCGGCTACATCATCACCCAGGGTGGGTTAAAGGGTTTTGCCACACAAACCAGCGTGCCGGGCATCTTTGCCGCGGGAGATGTACAAGACCATGTTTATCGCCAGGCCATCACCAGCGCAGGCACGGGTTGCATGGCAGCCCTGGACGCACAGCGCTTTCTGGAGCAGGAATAAGCCCAAGGCGCCGACAAAAGAGGCCGAACGAAGCCCGCTATAATCACAGGCTTTGCTGAAATCTGGCTCCAGGGTCCGATTTCAGCACTTGGGTTACCGCCACCCTTTTTACTTGGCGAGGTGAGGCCGGAGCCAAAACTGATTTGCTTTAACAAGCATGTCATTCCAGCGAAGGCCGTTAAACAGTATCGGAGTGTCCTAATGGCACGCGTATGTGAAGTCACGGGCAAAGGCCCCATGGTCGGAAACAAAGTTTCCCACGCCAACAATAAAACCAAGCGCCGGTTCCTGCCGAACCTGCAATACCGCCGCTTTTGGGTTGAGTCCGAAAACCGCTGGATTCGTCTGCGTATCTCAAATGCAGGACTGCGTTTGATCGACAAAAACGGTATTGATGTCGTGCTCGCAGATTTGCGCTCACGCGGTCAAGCCTGATAACTCAAAGGAAACATCATGGCAACCAAAGGCGGACGCGAAAAAATCAAGCTGGAATCTACAGCTGGCACCGGTCACTTCTACACCACCAGCAAGAACAAGAAGACCATGCCCGAGAAAATGCTGATCAAGAAATTTGATCCTAAAGCTCGCAAGCATGTGGATTACAAGGAAATGAAACTGAAGTAATTCAGCTTCTCTTAACAAAAAAGCCCGCTGATAGCGGGCTTTTTTCATGGGCTTTCCTTATCGAAAGGAAGAGCCCGACCCAAGAACATCACACGTCAAGCGTGTGCAGCCCTCAGTCTCAGGGAGAATTCCTGCAGCGCAGCGATACCACTGGCTTCCGCGCGGTGACACCAGGCTTGTAAATCAGTGGCAAGTTGCTCGCGGGTGTGCGAACGGTTCAGCCACAGTTGGCGCAACTCCTCACGCATGATCACCATTTTGTCCAGTACGGGGGATGCAGCGCGGGCCAGCGCCAGATGGGACGCCATTGCTGCCGGCACCTTGTCGGCATCGCGATGCATCCAGCGCTGGGCCGCCTTGATGACGGCGGCGTCTGCGCTTCTGGCCTTCATGACGATCATCTCGTTCTTGAATGCCCGGCGCATGTCTTTGGCGTAGCCCGCCATGATTTCGTAGCGGTTTGAGATCAGCGCTTCCAGCGTTTTTTCGTCTGCGACCATGCGTATCTGGCCCAGTGCCAAGCGAGGCGGCGTCTTCTTCACTTTGGCCAGACCCACTGCTTTCATGAGGCGGATGTACATCCAGCCGATATCAAATTCGTAGGGCTTGACAGACAACTTGGCTGACGTCGGATAAGTATGGTGGTTGTTGTGCAACTCTTCACCCGCAATCAAGATGCCCCAGGGGGAAATATTGGTACTGGCGTCGGCCACCTCAAAGTTGCGATAACCCCAAAAATGGGCAGCACCGTTGATCACACCAGCCGCCATCACGGGCGTCCAGGCCATCTGCACGGCCCATACGGCGAGTCCTGCCGCACCAAAAAGCAGCAGGTCAATCACCAGCATCAAAGCCACACCCAAGGTCGACCGGCCTGAATACACATGACGCTCAAGCCAGTCATTCGGAGTGCCATGGCCATAACGCGACAAGGTGTCGGTGTTCCGGGCCTCTGCGCGGTACAACTCATAGCCTTGAAGCAACACGGTTTTGATGCCATGCACGTGCGGGCTGTGGGGATCTTCAGCTTGCTCGCACTTGGCGTGGTGCTTGCGGTGGATGGAAGCCCACTCCTTGGTGACCTGGCCGGTCGTCAACCAGAGCCAGAACCGGAAAAAGTGGGACGCCACCGGATGCAGATCCAGCGCGCGGTGTGCTTGGTGCCGATGTAAAAAGACCGTCACGCTCACCATCGTGATATGGGTCATGGCCAAGGTGAAGACCACCATTTGCCACCAAGCCAATTGCCAAAAACCGTGCGCCAACCAGTCGACGACAGCACTCAACCCAGCCCAATCAGGTAACAGCATATTTGATAAAAATTCCGCAACGATTTTTGATAATTCTCAAATCGAGTCTTCGCTCGACTGATCAACTCGAGATTCTAGACTTTTGGGCAACACAGTGCATCTAGCGAAGCTGCTGCTTCAGTTTTTTTGCCAGACAGCGGCAAAAAAACCGTCCGTCTGATGACGGTGCGGCCACAAACGCAGGTAGCGCAGGCCGTTATCACCCCCGCTACACAAAGCGGCAGAGCCCTCCACCTTCAGACCGCTGAGAACTTCCCCCGCATCCACGGGAGTGAACTCCTTGTTGGCCTCAGAAAACGCTTGGGCCACAGCCTCGTTTTCCTGAATCATCACGCTGCAGGTGGCGTAGACAAGTCGGCCACCCGGCTTGAGAAGCCGTGCGGCGCTTTGCAAAATCGCAGTCTGGGTGACGGCCATTTGTTCGACCAGCGCCAAGCTTTGGCGCCACTTGAGGTCCGGACTGCGCCGCAAGGTGCCCAACCCCGAGCAAGGAGCGTCGACCAGCACACGGTCAATCTTGCCGGACAGGCGCTTGACACGCTCATCCCGCTCATGGGCGATGGCCGCCGGGTGCACATTGGACAAGCCACTGCGTGCCAAACGGGGCTTCAAGGCATCCAGCCGGTGCGCGGAGGTATCGAAGGCGTACAAGCGGCCGGTACTGCGCATACCCGCACCTATCGCCAGGGTTTTGCCGCCGGCCCCAGCGCAAAAATCCACGACCATTTCGCTGCGTTTCGCATCCAGCAGCATGGCCAGCAATTGCGATCCCTCATCCTGAACTTCAAAAGCGCCCCGGGTGAAGGCATCAAGCTTGTTCAAAATGGGCTTGCCAGCAATGCGCAGGCCCCAGGGCGAGTAGGCTGTAGGGACCGCCTTGATGCCGACTTGAGCCAGTTCTTTTTGAACATCCGCGCGTTTTGCATTGAGCGCGTTGACCCGCAAATCCAGGCCGGCGCCCAGATTGAGACTCTCGGCCAGCTTCCAAAAATCGTCGCCCAACTGGTCTTTGAGCGGCTGGACCAACCAATCAGGGAGGTTGTGACGATGACGCTCCATCAAATCAGCTACGTTGATCTTTTCGCACTGGTCCAGCCAGTTGATTTCCTGGTCGGTCAAGGCACTGCGCAGGAAATCGCCAGGGCCATAAAAGCCCAGAATCGCCAAGCGCCGCTCCTTGGGGCCGCTTCCAGAAGGGGCAAAGTGGTCAAAAAGAAGTTTTTTCCGCAGAACGGCGTAGACCGTCCCCGACAGGGTGGCGCGCTCGCGCGGCCCCAGACCGCGGTTTTCACGGAAGAATTTAGAAACGACCGCATCGGTCGGGTGGTCGAATTTGAGAGTGAGGCGGACGAGTTCAGAACAAACGTCAAGCAGGGCTTTTGGGTGCATAGCCTACGATTGTCCCATGACTGATGAAACACTCCCCCCGTTCACCCCAACCCGCAAGGGCCAGTACCACCATTACAAAGGCCTGCGCTACGAAGTCATCGACACCGTGCGCCACAGCGAAACACTGGAGCCCATGACGCTTTATCGCGCGCTCTATGGTGATCGGGGCCTGTGGGTGCGCCCGGCTGCCATGTTTGAAGAAACTGTTCTGATTGAAGGTGTATTGCAACCACGGTTTGTTTGGCTTTGCGCTTGAGTCAATGACCTGCGTGCGCCAGAACACCGACATGTCGCACCGCGCTGACTAGAGTAATTGAAAAGGGCGCTGCGCATGCATTTGCATTTACCGGGCATTCACGTTGGCACAACATAGATTCACTTGGCAGGGGCAAGATCAATCCATCGCCCTTGAACTCAGAGCATAAATACATTCATGACCAACACCTCCTCAGGACACAACTTGGGCAGATCAACACCCTTGCCGCTGGTCTGCGCTTTGCTGCTCGGACTGGCGGGCTGCAGCGCCTGGTCACCTCCCTCGCAAGAAGCCGGCAAATTTGCAATACCTTCGCAATGGCCGTCCGCAAGCGTGGCCCACTCAACTCCAACCATTTCCCTCACTGACTGGTGGCTGCGCTTCAATGATCCCCAGCTGACCACACTGATCACCCAAGCCCTGCAAGCCAACACCAGTGTGCGCAGCGCGCAAGCCGCCCTGCAGCAAGCGCGTGCCCTGCGCGACGTCAATGCGGCGGGCTTGTCGCCCAGTCTGTCGGCCTCAGGGTCTGCCCAACGGGGCAAATCGGGCGACAGTGACACCAGCAACAGTCTTCGGGCAGGGCTGGATGCCCGGTGGGAAATTGATGTTTTCGGGGCCCGACGCAGTAGTTTGAACGCATCCGAGGCCGACGCACAGGCATCCCAAGCCTCACTGGCCGATGTTCAGGTTTCCATAGCGGCTGAAGTAGCTCTGGCTTACATCCAATTGCGCGGCCAGCAAGCTCAGTTGCAGATTGCCCGCAACAACCTGGCGAGCCAGCAAGAAACCCTGCAAATCACAGATTGGCGCCTGCAGGCAGGCCTGACGACCTCGCTGGAACTGGAGCAGGCCCGCACTGCCACTGAACAAACCAGCGCCCAGTTGCCAACGCTGCAGACAGGCATCAACCAAAGCCGCCTCAGCTTGGCCTTGCTGACTGGCCAGACGCCGGATGCACTGCAGGGGCTGATCTCCCAACCTCAACCCATGCCAACCCTTGCTGGCAACTGGGCCTTGGGCATTCCCGCCCATACTCTGCGCCAGCGACCAGATGTCCGGGCTGCCGAGCAACGCATCCGGGCGGCGCTTTCGCGGGTATCGGCTGCTGACGCTGCTCGCTACCCGGGCTTCGCCCTGAGTGGCTCCGTGGGCCTGAACGCTCTGAGCTTGAGTGGCTTGACCAGCGGTGCGAGCGTGGCAAGCGCCTTGCTCGGCAGCATCTCGGTACCGTTGCTGGATGGCGGTGCAGCCCGGGCCCAAGTGCGGGTGCAGGAAGCCGCGCTGGAGCAAGCCCGCGTAGCTTATGAGGCGGTTGTGTTGACGGCACTGAAAGACGTTGAAGGCGCGCTGGTGGCCCTGCAAGGCGACCGTGCGCGGCAGCTCAATTTGCAGAACGCCGCCACTGCGGCTGCCAATGCGGCCCTGTTGGCGCAACAACGCTACACCAGTGGCCTGATCGACTTCCAAACCGTGCTGCAAACACAGCGCACCTTGCTCACGGCCCAGGACAGCGTGGCCAGCGTGCAGGCCGCCATCAGCACCGACCACGTTCGGCTGGTCAAAGCCTTGGGGGGCGGCTGGAACCAAACATCTCTTGATTGAACCCAACGCTGCCGACTGCATCCACACCAAATAAGAACGCCCAAGCCACCATGACACCTCAAAACAAGCCCAATGAACCCCTGTCGACTTCAGACTTGCAGACTTTGCTGAACGAGGCACCCGCCCGCGTCTGGTGGCGACGCCCCGTGGTGTGGGGGGCCCTTGCGCTTTTGGTCCTGGTGGCTGGTGGCATCTCTTACTGGCAAGTGAACGCCCAACGCAAGGCTGCGCCCGTTTTTGTAACCGAATCCATCAGCCAGGGCAATCTCACACTCACCGTGTCGGCCAATGGCACCTTGCAGCCCACACGCTCGGTCAGCATTGGCAGTGAACTCTCCGGCACGGTCTTGCGTGTGCTGGTGGATGTGAACGACCGCGTCAAAAAAGGCCAGGTGCTGGTGGAACTCGACACTGCCAAGCTGGGTGACCAGGTGGCCCGCTCCCGCGCCAGCCTCGGTTCGGCCATTGCACAGGTGGCCCAGGCGGTTGCCACCGTCACGGAAGTCCAGGGCAACCTGGGCCGGCTGGAAGAAGTGGCCAGGATTTCAGGCGGCAAGGTGCCATCCAAAGCCGAATTGGACACTGGCCGCGCCACCCTGGAACGCGCCCGCGCCGCCGAGACCAGCGCGCGTGCCAACGTGACCGTGGCACAAGCCACCCTGTCCACGGACGAGACCAACCTGTCCAA
>JAUXQA010000520.1 GCA_030683195.1 Rhodoferax sp.
GGGAAAATTTCCACGCCCAGGCTCTCGGCTTGCTCGGCCATCCAGCGCGTGACCGCACCGAGGCTGACGATGTAATTGCCGTAGTTCTGAAAGCAGCCGGGCAAAAAGAAGTTGGGGGTGCGGGTGCCGGATTTTTCGCTCAGGAACACCATGGCGTCATCGGTCACGGGTTGGTTGAGGGGCGCGCCCATGGCTTTCCAGTTGGGAAACAGCTCGGTCATGGCAATAGGATCCATGATGGCGCCCGACAAGATATGGGCGCCGGGCTCTGAGCCTTTCTCCAGCACCACGACCGAGACCTCTTTGCCGGTTTTGGCTGCGAGTTGCTTGATGCGGATGGCCGTGGCCAGCCCACCGGGGCCGCCACCGACCACGACGACGTCGTACTCCATGGCTTCACGGGGGCCGTACTGGGCCAGTATTTCCTGGTTTGTCATCGTGGGTCTCGCTTAATAATGAAGGGAATGTGGCTGAGGTCGAAACCGCAACGTCGGGCGATCAGTTACAGGACATCAACAAAACATTTTATGCATTGAATCGCTTTAACCCTGTCGCCTTGGCCTTAGTTTTGGGGCAGCGCTCTAAATGGGCTGCAGCTTGCCTCGTGTGGGCCCACTCATCGGGCGCGAATTGGCGACAAATGCTGCCAAATCAAGGAAGTCACCATGAAATTTGAGATCCCTGAGTCCAAGAAGCTCGTTTTTGAGATGCGCATACCCATTCGCTGGGGCGATATGGATGCGATGAACCACGTCAACAACACGGTTTATTTTCGTTACCTTGAGACCTGTCGTATTGACTGGATGCACTCGATCGGCTGTCTGCCTGATGCTGCCGGCGAGGGGCCGGTGATCGTTAACGCTTTCTGCAATTTCTACAAGCAGTTGGAATATCCGGGCGATGTGCTGATGAAGATGTTTGTGAGCGACCCCGGCCGCACCACCTTCGAGAGCTGGGCCACCATGGAGCGGGCCGACCAACCCGGTGTCATTTACGCCGCTGGCGGCGCCACCACCATCTGGGTCGATTTCCCGAAACAGAAGGCCACCACACTGCCCGACTGGTTGCGGGCGCTGGTAAGCTGAAAATTTGGCAAAAAAGCCTTCTAGCCGGCGTATCTATTGCCTAAAACGCTATCAATACCTATGTTTTTGACTTGGGTATCCGCCCCATCAAATAGAACTCGGGGTTCGGCATCATGCTGCTGAAGGAGGCGATACGGTTGGACAGGCCGAAGAACGCGGTGATGGCGGCGATGTCCCAGGCGTCTTCGTCGCT
>JAUXQA010000524.1 GCA_030683195.1 Rhodoferax sp.
CACTTGCCCACGCCACGGGGTGTGCGCCGTGTGGATGTGAAATCTGCACTAAATATGCTTGCAGCCGGCGTAGAACATGCGCAGAGTGCTAGTATTTTTATATCAACAGCTGCCGTGGCCGACTGGCGTCCGGCCAACGCGGCCGATCAAAAAATCAAGAAAGACGGCTCTGGCGAGGTGCCGAGGCTGGAGTTTGTGGAAAACCCGGACATTCTGGCCACCTTGGCCCAATCGCCCCGGGGTCAGAGCCAGTCGTTGTACTGCGTGGGTTTTGCCGCCGAGAGCCAGGACCTGCTGGCCAATGCCCAGGCCAAGCGCTTGCGAAAAGGCGTTCCCTTGCTGGTGGGTAACATTGGCCCGGCTACTTTTGGCCAGGATGACAACGCGCTGCTGTTGGTGGATGCCATGGGCACCACGGAACTGGCGCGTGACTCCAAGCTTTCTCTTGCTCGAAAATTAATAGCAGAGATATCAATAAAGATGACGGCTAGAGGCTAAAAATAATGAAAATAGACGTCAAAATCATGGATTCGCGCATGGCGGATCAATTGCCCGCCTACGCTACACCCGGCAGTGCCGGACTGGACTTGCGGGCTTGCCTGAGCGAGCCACTGACCCTGCAAGCGAATGCCTGGCAACTGGTGCCGACTGGCATTGCCATTTATTTGCGTGACCCGAATTTTGCGGCTCTGATCCTGCCCAGGTCGGGCCTGGGTCACAAGCACGGCATTGTGTTGGGCAATTTGGTGGGTTTGATTGACAGCGACTATCAGGGGCAACTGATGGTCAGCGCCTGGAACCGCAGCAGCACCGCCTTCACCATCGAGCCCATGGAGCGCCTGGCGCAACTGGTCATTGTTCCGGTGGTGCAGGCGCAGTTCAATGTGGTGACGGAGTTCCCCGCCAGCGAGCGCGGGGAAAACGGCTACGGCTCCACCGGAAAGTCCTGAAGTCGGTCCGTCAATCAGCTCTATAGAGCTCAGTGCAGGGTGTCGTTGCCCGGCGCCACATCGTGCATCGGCTGGATTTTGAAAAAGCCGGTGCCCGCCGTCCCCCGGCCAATTTCTTCTTCTGTGGCTTCTCGAATTCCCTCGATTTTCAGCCTCAAGCGCAGGGCGATGCCCGCCAGCGGGTGGTTGCCATCGAGCACGATGTGGTCGGGGTACATCTCGGTGACGGTGTAGAACACATCCTTGGGCGCATCGGCGTTGCAGCCAGCGGGCAGGGCGCTGCCTTCCATCGTCATGCCTTCTTCCAACTCAGCCGGGAACAAGTCGCGCGGCTCCAGAAAAACCAATTGGTCGTCGTAGTCGCCAAAGCCTTCTTCAGGCTCAATTTGCAGGTCCAGGCGCGCGCCTACTTTGTAGCCTTGGAGGGCTTCTTCGACCACTTCAAAGAGGTCATCACCTCCGATCAAAAACTCGACCGGGTCGTCCAGCACATCAAGTTCCTCGCCCAGGGTGTCTTTGAGAATCCAGGTCAGGGCGACCACGCATTGTTGTTTGATTTCCATAGGAGAATTGTCGCAGTTCAAAAATGTAACAGGAGAAGTGTATGAATGTTGTCGAGCCCCTGCAGTTGTTGGGCGGATTGAGCCCCGAATTATTCATGAAGCGGCATTGGCAAAAGAAACCGCTGCTGGTAAGAAATGCCATCGCCAACTTCAAGCCCCTGCTCGACCGCAGTGAGTTGTTTGAGCTGGCCGCACGAGAAGATGTGCAGGCCCGCATGGTGGTTCAGACACCGGGCAAGGCGCCCGGCTGGCAATTCAGGCACGGACCCTTCGAGCGACGCGCCTTTCCGCCCTTCAAACAACCAGGCTGGACCGTGTTGCTGCAGGGTGTGGATCTGCACCATGACCGTGTTCATGAGCTGATGAACCAGTTTCGCTTTGTGCCCGACGCCCGGCTGGATGACCTGATGATCAGCTACGCCTCGGATGGGGGCGGTGTTGGCCCGCACTTTGACAGCTATGACGTATTTTTGTTGCAGGCGCATGGCCGGCGCACCTGGCGCATTGGTCGCCAGAAAGACCTGTCGCTGCAACCCGATGTGCCCTTGAAAATCTTGAGCAACTTTGTGCCGGAAGAAGAGTTTGTATTGGAGCCGGGTGACATGCTTTACCTGCCGCCCCGGTACGCCCATGATGGCATTGCGGTCGGCGAGTGCATGACCTACTCGATTGGTTTCAGGCAGCCCAACCGGGGCGAGCTGGCCCGTGAGTTGCTGCAGCGCCTGGCCGAGGATGCACAAGACGCCGTGGGCGAGGCCACCTACAAAGACCCCAAGCAACCGGCCGTGGCCCAGCCCGGTGAAATTCCGGCGCAAATGATCGAGTTCGCGCGTGACGCCCTGCAGGCTGCACTTCTGGACCCGGATGCGCTGGGGCGGGCCATGGGGGAATACCTGACCGAGCCCAAAGCCAACGTCTGGTTTGACCCGGCTGACACCGACGAGTCTGAGGCGCAGGCCTTGCCCATGGGTGAGTTGCGGCTGGACCGCCGGACCAAGATGATGTTTGATGCGCGCCATATCTTCATCAACGGCGAGAGCTTTCGGGCGGGCGGCCGTGACGCTACTTTGATGCGCCGCCTGTGCGACCAGCGCTTTCTCAGCGCGCAGGATGTAGCACGCACCAGCGCCGAGGCCCGGTCCTTGCTGGCCACATGGCGTGAGGCCGGGTGGCTGCATGTCACCTGAAGGCAGCGAATCACTGGCGGGCGAGCCATTGCCCTACGGACGTTTCTCGGGCCGGGAAGCGTTCGAGGCCTTGGTGCGCGATGCCCTGGCCTGCGCCGCCCGGGAGGGCTGGCCGCAGATTATTCTGTGTGATGCCACGTTTGAAGACTGGCCCTTGCGTGAGCGTTCTGTGGTGGAGTCGCTGCAAGCGTGGTCCAAAACCGGGCGCCAGATGGTGATTCTGGCCAGCCGGTACGACGAGGTGATTCGCCACCATGCCCGTTTTGTGGCATGGCGCACGACCTGGGGCCACATCATCAATAGCCGGGTGTGCCGCTCCAAGGCGCCTACCGATTTCCCCAGTGCCCTCTGGAGCCCCAGTTGGGCATTGCACCGCATCGACCCGGTGCGTAGCGTGGGGGTTTGCGGTCAGGACCGCGAGCGGCGCGTTCACCTCAAGGAAACGCTGGACGAGTTGCTGCGCAACAGTTCGCCAGGTTTTGCCAGTACCACCCTGGGTTTGTAAACCACAAGACTGTGGTTATATACAGATTCTGGCCTGGTGTCGGATTAGAATCGCCCGCTATGGCTGTCAAACCCACCCCCGAATATTCTGAAAATTCCATCCGTGTGCTCAAGGGCCTGGAGCCCGTCAAGCAGCGTCCCGGCATGTACACCCGCACGGACAACCCCTTGCACGTCATTCAGGAGGTGCTGGACAACGCCGCCGATGAGGCCCTGGCCGGGCACGGCAAGAAGATCAAAGTCATCTTGCACGCTGATGGCTCCATCAGCATTGAAGACGATGGCCGGGGTATTCCATTTGGCATGCACCCCGAAGAAAATGCCCCGGTGATTGAGCTGGTATTCACCCGCTTGCATGCGGGCGGCAAGTTTGACAAGGGCAAGGGCGGCGCCTACAGCTTTTCGGGCGGACTGCACGGTGTGGGCGTGAGTGTGACCAATGCGCTGGCCACCC
>JAUXQA010000525.1 GCA_030683195.1 Rhodoferax sp.
GGGTGGCATTTAAGGCTAATTTATAGCAAAAGTGGAGTCTAGCCGGCGTATTTATTGCCTGTGATGATATGAATTTAATAGCGATCGCTGTAACGAGCCCAAAGTGATCAAAAGCACTCACCAGACACCAGCAGGGCATGGCGGTGTAATAGAGTCTGTACCCACCCGGTGAACCCCCCTAAAAACCATGAGATTTCCCCTTGAACGCTGCTGAACTCGCCACGCTCTCCTTGGCCGCCTTTGACAAGGTGGTGGACGCCACGGCGGGCTTTCGCTCGCGCCCGGGCCAGCGTGACATGGCCGAACGCATTGCCAGCAGCCTATCCGACATCACTCTGGGTGAGCACCCCAACCCGGACAAAGCTATTACCGTCATCCAGGCCGGCACTGGCGTGGGCAAGTCGGCGGCCTACCTGTCCACCACCGTGGCCATGGCGCTGGCGCGCAAAACCCGGGTGGTGATCTCTACTGCCACCGTGGCGCTGCAAGAGCAGCTGATGACCAAAGACCTGCCGGCGCTCTCGGCCGTGCTGGAGACGCCGTTTGTTTTTGCCTTGGCCAAGGGTCGGGGCCGCTACGTGTGCCAGTTCAAGCTGGGTCAATTTGCTGGCGCCGGCGCAGCCAGTGTCGATACCGCCACCGACGATATGTTTGGCCTGGACGAAGACCGCCCGCCACCGCCCAACGCCTACGCCAAACAACTGCAAGGCGAAGACCCCGAGGTGCGCCGCCTTAAGCTCTATGAAAACCTGGCGACGGCCCTCGCCGGCAACCGATGGGACGGCGACCGCGACAGCCTGGCCGAGCAGCCCGATGCGCGCGACTGGTCGGCCGTGGCCGCCGAGCGCCACACCTGCACGGCCCGGCACTGCCCGCGGTTCAGGGAGTGCAGCTACTACAACGCCCGCACCAAGCTGGCCGAGGCCCATGTCATCGTGGCCAACCACGATTTGGTGTTGGCCTCACTGGGCATGAAGGCACTGCCCGAGCTGGACTACTGCCTGGTGTTGTTAGAAGAAGGTCACCACCTGCCCGCCGTGGCGCTGGACCAGTTCTCCAGCAGCATGGACTTGTCAGGCCTGCGCTGGGTCGACAAGCTGCCCAAAATCCTGCATGAGGTCAGCGAAAAAATCAGTCTCACCCTGGCGCAAGACGTCACCACGCTGGCCTCGCAGCTAAAAACGGCGATGTTTGACGTAGGCCGCATTGCCATGGATCTGCTCAAGGTCACCAGCACCGGCTCCGACGGTGTGCACCGCTTTGCCGGCGGCGTGCTGCCCGAGCCGCTGCACGACCCTATCACCCTCATTCAAGGCCACGCCAGCGGCTTGTCCAAAGCGTTGGAGGCCTTGGGAGCAGAACTCAAGCTACGCAGCAAGGAAGACCCGTCGCAGGCCGCTGCCAACTCGGTGCTGTACGCCAAGCTGGGCCAGCTGGCGCCCAAGATCAACAGTGTGGTGAGCACGGCCAACTTGCTGCTGGAGCACGGCGCTCAGCCGCTGGCCAAGTGGTTGCAGTCCGACACCAGCTCCGGCCTGGTGTCGCTCTCGGCCCACGCCTGCCCCATCGTGCCTGGCGACC
>JAUXQA010000528.1 GCA_030683195.1 Rhodoferax sp.
TCTGGACACGCCCCTCAATGAGGTTCAGCGCGAGTACCTCACCATCGTCAAGAATTCAGCGCAATCGCTGATGGTCATCTTGAATGACATTCTTGATTTCTCCAAAATTGAGGCCGGCAAGCTTCATATTGAGAACATAGATTTTTCTTTGACCGACGCGGTGGCCGAGACGCTCAAGTCCATGACTGTGCGGGCAGAGAAAAAAGGGCTTGCCCTGCACCATCAGCTTGCGCCGGGATCACCTGAGCTGGTGCGTGCAGATCCTGGACGCATTCGCCAGGTGTTGACCAATTTATGTGACAACGCGATCAAGTTTACCCAGCAGGGCAGCGTCAACGTCCATATCGAAGGCACGCCGCTGGCTGGTGGAGGATTTGAAATTCACTTCGCCGTGAAAGACACCGGTATCGGGATTCCCCCGGAGAAGCAGCAGGGCGTCTTTGGCGCCTTCAATCAGGCGGACACGTCCACCACGCGGGAGTTTGGTGGTACGGGCCTGGGCTTGACGATTTGTGCCCGTTTGGTTGAATTGATGGGCGGACGCATCTGGGTTGCAAGCGAGCCCGGTGACGGCAGCACATTTCATTTCACGGTGCGAACGCAGGCCATAACTCAGGCCGCTAAGCCGACCAAGTTACATGCAATGGCACTTGAGCAAGCCAGCCCGGCGAGCCAGGAGGCGAGGAACAACCTGCAGATTTTGCTGGTGGATGACCAGCCCATCAATCAGTTGCTGGCCAAGACCTTGCTCACAAAGTGGGGGCACGACGTGGTGGCGGCCAACAATGGACAGGAGGCCGTGGACCTGGCCATGAGTCGAAGCTGGGACCTGGTTCTGATGGACATGCAGATGCCCGTGATGGGCGGTGTGCAAGCGACTCAGTTGATTCGCGCCCGGGAACCTGCAGGCCAGCGAATCCCGATCATCGCCATGACTGCGAATGCGATGGAGTCTGACCGCTTGGCCTGTTTGACCGCTGGCATGGATGGTCATTTGGCCAAACCGTTTAATTCCGCCACTTTGCAGGCGCTCGTCGAGAGCGTGGCCAGAGGCGAGTTTTCTGGCAGCAGTCTGTCTGATTGAGGTCGATTTGTGATGGCTGCCTTGTTTTGTTGTCGTGAGTGGTCACTGGCCTGTACCCTGAGCCTAAAATATTCTCATTCTGACTCATGAGAACTTCTGCCCCATGGCCTCTTCCCCCCGTACCCGTTTAGCTTCCCCGGCAAATTTTGAAGCTGCGCTTGAAGAGCTTGAGCAATTGGTGGCCCAGCTGGAATCCGGTGACATGCCTCTGGAGCAACTGCTGGGCAGCTATCAGCGGGGCGCGGAACTGCTCAAATTTTGCCGTGACCGACTGGAGGCCGTGGAGGGCCAGGTCAAGGTACTGGACCAAGGCGCACTTAAAACATGGACACCGGAGTGAGCGGCATGCCCCATAGCGATGCTGTTTTCCCCCGGGCGGGCACGACGTTTGAGCTGGGCGCCTGGAGTGCTGCCCATCTCCAGAATGTGGAGCAAGCCCTGGCGCGCTGGGTCACTGCTGAAGCGCCCGACGGCGTGGACCATGGTGCCCCGGCGGCGCTGGTCGAAGCCATGCGCTATGCCGTGCTTGATGGCGGCAAACGGTTGCGCCCACTGCTGGTAATGGCCGCTTGGGAAGCCACAGCCCCGGCTGAACCCGGTCAGGCAGGCGGGAACCCTGAATCCGCGTTGCGGGCGGCTTGCGCGGTGGAGCTGATTCATGCCTATTCATTGGTGCATGACGACATGCCCTGCATGGACAACGACATCTTGCGCCGGGGCAAGCCCACCGTGCATGTTCAATTTGGTGAGGCCAGTGCGCTGCTTGCGGGCGATGCGCTGCAGGCCCTGGCTTTTGAATTGTTGACGCCCGAGGACGACCGGATGTGCGCGCGGCGTCAGGCCCGTTTGTGCCGCCTGTTGGCGCGTGCCGCAGGCAGTTCCGGCATGGCCGGCGGTCAGGCAATTGATCTGGCCAGCGTGGGCATGAGCCTCACCGAGCACCAGTTGCGCGCCATGCATCGGCTCAAGACGGGCGCCTTGCTCCAGGCCAGTGTGATGATGGGTGCGGCCTGTGGTGAGGCTGACGAGGTGGCTGGGGCGGCGCTGTCTGTATACGGTGCAGCTATTGGCCTGGCGTTTCAGGTGGTCGACGATATTCTGGATGTCACCGCTGATTCCGCCACATTGGGCAAGACCGCAGGCAAAGACGCTGACCAGGACAAGCCGACGTACGTGTCTATTTTGGGCATGGAGGCTTCTGTGGCGTACGCCCAGGAGCTGCTGAAGCAGGCCTTGGCGGCTTTAACGCAAAGCGGCTTGCCCAACACAGGGGCACTGCAAGGGCTTGCCCGGATGGTGGTTAACCGTTCCTGTTAAAGTTGCCCGAGTCACAAATTTAAGGGAAATAGGCTGCTAGCCGGCGTGAATGAATGGTTAGCAGCTATTAAAAATATAGCATATGCCACACACTTCCTATCCGTTGCTCAACAGCATCAACGCCCCCGCCGATCTGCGGCGCCTGCCTCGGGCCGAACTGGACGCATTGGCTGCGGAGTTGCGTGCTTTTCTGCTGAGCAGCGTCTCAAAAACCGGCGGGCACCTGAGTTCCAACCTCGGTACGGTGGAACTCACGGTGGCTTTGCACTATGTTTTCAACACCCCTGAAGACCGTGTGGTGTGGGACGTGGGTCATCAAACCTACCCTCACAAAATCCTGACCGGCCGACGTGAACGCATGGAATCCCTGCGCCAAATGGGTGGACTCAGCGGCTTTCCGCAACGTGCGGAGAGCGAATTTGATGCGTTTGGCACCGCCCATTCCAGCACTTCGATTTCGGCTGCCCTGGGCATGGCGGTGGGCGCCAAGCTCAAAGGCGAAGAGCGCCACGCTATTGCCGTGATTGGTGACGGCGCCCTGACGGCGGGCATGGCTTTTGAGGCGTTGAACAACGCGGGTGTGGCCGACTGCAACTTGCTGGTCATCCTGAATGACAACGACATGAGCATCAGCCCGCCGGTCGGGGCGCTCAACCGGTATCTGGCCAAGCTGATGAGCGGGCAGTTTTATGCGGCGGCCAAAAATGCCGGCAAGACGGTACTCAAAGGCGCACCGCCCTTGTTTGAGCTGGCCAAGCGGATTGAAGAAACCGCCAAGGGCATCGTCGTGGCGCCCGCCACGCTGTTTGAGAAGTTCGGGTTCAACTACATTGGCCCCATCGACGGGCATGACCTGAATTCGCTGATCCCGACGCTGGAGAACATCAAGCACCTCAAAGGCCCGCAGTTTTTGCACGTGGTCACCAAAAAAGGGCAGGGCTACAAACTGGCTG
>JAUXQA010000529.1 GCA_030683195.1 Rhodoferax sp.
GCGATGCTGGGCCTGATGTCGGCCATCAGCCGGCGCGAGAGGCTTCTTGCAGCGCAGCACCTGGACACCCAGATCGCAAATTCACTGCGCGGCTTTTCGCTCGCTCACCAGCGCACGGAGGCTTTCAAGGCCATGCAATCGCAAGCACAGGCCCTGCCTGCGGTAGTTGATCAATTGCAGGCCATGATGCTGCAAATGGACCGCATGAGCCAGCAGTTGAACGACCGATTGCTCAGCAACCAGGATAGTTTTCACCGGGAAGTCAAAGGCACATACACCGAGCTGGCTTCGTCCGTCGACCAATCACTGCGGGACAGTTTGACCCAAAGCGCGCAGGTGGCTGCTGAAGGCATCAAGCCTCTGGTCCAAGCCGCCCTGACAGGCATTGCGGCTGAGGCGACGCGCATGCACGATCGCATGATCGACGTGGCGCAACTGCATCTGGATGGGCTCTCAAAACGGTTTGAGGCCACCACCAACACTGTGGCGCACACCTGGACGGCAGCGCTATCTCAGCACGAACAGGCCAGCGCCACCATGGTCAGCGGTGTAGGCCAAACCCTGGCGGCCTTTGCCGGCACCTTTGAGCAGCGCGCGAGCGCTCTTCTTGTTGATGTGAGCCAGGCCCATGCCCGTTTGCAGGCCGGGCAAGCTTCAGGCGACCGTCAGCGCCTTGACGCCTGGATAGATTCCATGCAAGCCATGGCCGCCACGCTCAAGCAGGAATGGCAGCGGGCTGGCGAGCAAGCGCACGCCCAGCAGACCTTGATCTGCAGCACACTCACCCAAACCGCCCAGGACATCACCGACAACGCACGCACCAACGCCAATTCGACACTGGGCGAAATCACCCGCCTGATGAGCTCATCTGAGGAATTGATTCGTTCTCGCATCACGTCAGAAGCGGACTGGCTGCAACAAAACGGCCAGCGCATGGACCAACTCACCACCTTGCTGCGTGTCGAACTGGCTGCGCTCAGGGAAGATGAAGCTCTGCGAGGCAAGGCGGCAGTCGAGAGGCTGGGCGACTTGCAAACCGCTCTGACCAGTCACTTGACCACGCTGGGTACTGCGCTGGAAGATCCGATCATGCGGCTCATTGAAACCGCGTCCGAGGCGCCACGCGCCGCAGCGGAGGTCATTGGCCAACTTCGCCAGCAAATCTCCAGCAGCGCCTCGCGCGACAACGAGCTGTTGGAGGAGCGAAGCCGCATCCTGCAAACACTCAATACCTTGCTTGAATCCATCAACCATGCCTCCCTGGAGCAGCGCGCGGTCATTGACTCCCTGGTGGCTTCATCCGCCGTGGCACTCCAGCAAGCCGGTACTCGGTTTTCAGAAAATGTAGGTTTGGAAGCAGCCAAACTCTCTGACATTGCGGCTCAGGTCACCAGCAGTGCGGTGGATGTGTCGAGCTTGAGCGACGCTTTTGGTTTTGCCGTCAACTCCTTCAATGAGGCCAATGAGAAGCTGATCTCCAACCTGGAGCGCATTGAAGGCGCATTGGATAAATCGATGGTGAGAAGCGATGAACAGCTCGGCTACTACGTCGCGCAGGCGCGAGAAATCATTAACCTCAGCACCCTGTCCCAAAAAGTAATTTTTGAAGAACTGCGTCAGCTGGCGGGCAAACAAGTGCTCTTGGCCGAAGAGGCCAACTGATGGAAGACACGGACGCAGGTGTCGAGCAAACAGCGCCGGTCTGGGCTGTATTTGGCGATTTGATGTCGGGTCTGCTGGGGGCCTTTGTCTTGCTCCTGGTGGGTGTGCTGGTGGTTCAGTTTGAACTGGCGACCCATCTGGAAGTTGAGGTCAAAAAACGCCAGCTCGAAGAACAGCGTCGTATCACGCTGGAGGCCGCATTGGCGATTCCGCTGGCCACAGGCCGCATTACCTTGAACAACGGGCGCATTGGCATCAGCGGTCGCGTCTTGTTCTCGTTGAACTCCGACCAATTGCAGCCCGAAGGTCGGCAGATTTTGAGCAGTTTGGTCACACCGCTGCGCGCGTATTTGGCAGCGCGTGATGAACTGCTGATGGTGAGCGGCTTTACTGATGATCGCTCGATTCGGGACGGTAATCATCGCTTTGCTGACAATTGGGAGTTGTCGGCCCAGCGGGCACTCACCGTCACAAGGACCTTGATCGACGAAGGCATGCCCTCAAACATGGTGTTCGCAGCTGCATTTGGTGCGGAGCAGCCGATGACGCCGAACACGGATGAGGCGGCCCGGGCACAAAACCGGCGGGTTGAAATGGCGCCTGTGCCCAAAACCAGCAGCTCCAAAAGTGTGACACCATGACCAAAGCTGTCGCCAACGAGAGGCTTGATTCACGGGTGGCCCCGACTTTTGACTTCAGCGCCCTTGTTGCGTCTTTGCGCCTTGCGGGTGCCGACCGGTTTGATCCCGTGCGCCTGCACTACCTGCAGATGTTGGCTATTCGGACAAAAGGGCAGCCAGCGGCTGTCAAGCGCCTGCTTGACGAAAGGCTAGAACGCGGGCTGGCCACTTTTCAGGCGCGGTTCGAGCAAGCGCAAGCCGATGCCCAGGCGGCTATCATGCATACAGTCTGCCAACATCCGCAGGCCACAGGCGAATTGCAGCACTTGTTCACTTTGGGTGATTTCAAAGCCGTGAGGCGTCGCGCTGTCGCTCTCAAAAGTAGTGCCCTTGGCGAGTCTTTAGGCGGCCTGACCCGCTTGATCGCTCCGCGCCCGCAGCCTGAAGCCGATGGCGCCAGAAATGCCGGCACTGGCCTGCAACATGCGAGTGACACTGGCCAATATTTCAGGGAAACCTGGTCCAGACTCAGCGTGGGCAAGCGGGTGACACAGGAACTTGATCAAGCCCCCAAGAATGCCGGCCCCATCAACTCTCACATGCTGGTGCTGAGGTCCCTGGAAAAAATGCGCGATATCTCGCCCGACTACCTCAGCCGATTTACATCGTATGTGGATACCTTGTTGTCCCTTGATCAATCCGACAAGGAAAAGCAAGCCACAAGCAAGAAAGCAGTGGAAGGGGCGGGGGGGAGTAAACCAAAAAGTCGACGCGTCAAAGCGTCGTGACTTTCTGTAAGGCAGGCCTTATGTCGGCCAACCGTTGCGGGCCAGACTCTCGTTATCCCAAGCCCGGTTGCCTGTAACCTCCTCACCTACCCATTCAGGTAGCGTGACAGAGGTGGTTTCAGACGCCATTTCTACCTCAACTGTGTGCAAGCCTTCCAGACCGCCGTGATAGCTGTCCACTTCGAAGGTATGGCCCGAGTGGTCGATGAAATACCTCGTTTTTTCCAGCCCGTAGGCACCCGGCTGTTTGGCCATTTCTTTGGCATCTGGCACAGGAATTTCGTATTCCCATTCGGGCCGGCTCATCGTGCTCACCGGTTGGCCTTTCAGGGTGAGCCACGCTTTGTCGGCCGACACCCGAACTCTCAGCAGAACAGCCCCTTTCGCCAGATAGGCCTGCAAAAAGTAACTGCCAGACCGGCCTTCCAGAATCGACGTAGATTTGAGTTTGAACTTGCGTTCGATTTCCATGCCCATGTTCAAGCTCCTGAAGTGGTGGTGTGGGCGCAATCTTCCCAGGGTAGAACGTTGCATCCGCAGTGCGAAACGACTGTGGTTGACTTGGTTGTCACAGGTGCCTTGACTGCAGTGGTTGCCACTGGGTCCGGAATCCAGCGGGCGAATGGCGTCAGGTCTGCCACATCGACGATGTACCAGTTCTTGCGTACTGAGTCCCATCGCGCACCAAGCGCCTTCACTTGGTCTTTCTCCGCGAAGGGCGTTACTAAATTGATTCTCATGAGCCCAATTATCCCTGCGAGTCATCCCTTGGCTGGCATCCGGGTTTGTAGACATGCATGACTAATTGATCGCAAATAAATTTTTTAGTAGGCACAACTGGTTCATTCAGTTGATAATTGCTGCACTGCAACATTTTTATATCAAAGGTCATCACATGTTCAAGAATACCCCTTTCGAAGCCATCGCAAAAACCCTGTCGGACGCCGCGCCAAAATTCAATCCGGCCGGCATGGAAGATGCGATCAAGCCCGCGCAAGAAAACCTCAAGGCCTGGGCTGATCTGGCTCAACATCAAGCCCAAGAGGCACAAGCCGCTATTGCTGAAACCGTAGAGTCCATCAAGGGCATCAAGGACCCACAGGCTGCTTTTGAAATCATGAAAGCATCGGCCGAAGCAGGAATGGCGATGTTTGCCAAGAACCTGAAGGACGCAACTTCCCTGAGCTTCGGCCAATTTCACAGCACGATCGATGCGGTTGAAAAAGCACATCCCGCACCGGAGGCCTTCGCTTCTGTGGCCAAGAACCTGAAAGCAGCTGCCTCCACTGCTGAAAGCAACCTCGAAGCCGCCATGGAAAAAGGTGCAGCTGCTGTTGCATCAGTCTCGCCTGCAGCGAAGGCAAAGAAATCCCGCTAAAAGCCAAGCCGAACCGAGCAGATCAAGTTTGGGTCGTCTTCAATGGTATGATAGAGGCAATGACGCGCGATGGAGCAGCCTGGTAGCTCGTTGGGCTCATAACCCAAAGGTCGTAGGTTCAAATCCTACTCGCGCAACCAAAACTAAAAAACGATCTAGTGAATAACTAGATCGTTTTTTTATTTCCGATCGTTTTGTTGCTTGAGTTTGGTTAGCGATTGAAGAGTAATATCCTCTTCTTGCGCAAGTGCGCAGCGCAGCTAGAAAGTTGCTTGCAACACCACAAAAGAGAAAGGGCTCGCTACTTTTGACGGTAGCGAGCCCTTGCTTTTAGTGGTGGGTCCTGCGGGGGTCGAACCCACGACAAACGGATAAAAAGTCCGCTGCTCTACCAACTGAGCTAAGAACCCACTGTGAAAATGGTTTGCTGAGCATTTAATGCTGTAGCAAGCCTCGTATTTTAGCAGGCCTTTTTCTCAACTCATGGCGTTGTGGCTGGCCATTGCAACAAAAAGTCCGGCATGGTCCAGATCGGCCAGGCCGTCATCAACACCGCCACTGTAAAGTTTTTCAAAAATTCGGGTGACTGGGGCATCAAAGCCGATTTCTTGGGCCGTACTCAGAGCATTGCGCAAATCTTTCAGCTGCACGGCCATACTTCCGTGGGGTGAGAAGTCCCGGTCGATCATGCGTTGTCCGTGAACTTGCAGGACTCGGCTGTCGGCAAGGCCACCGGCCATGGCCTCCTTGACCTTGGCCATGCTCGCGCCCCCCTTTTCGCACATCAGCAGGGCCTCGGCCACTGCGCCAATGGTGATGCCTACGATCATCTGGTTTGCCAGTTTGGCTAATTGCCCGGTACCGTTGGGGCCAACATGGGTGGCATGGCCAAAGATATTGAAAACCGGCTGGGCGCGCTCGAATGCCGCGGCCTTGCCTCCCACCATGATGGCCAGTGTGCCTTGCTCCACCCCGTGTGCCCCTCCCGACATAGGGGCGTCAAGGTGGATGAGCCCGCGTTCACTCAGCCGCGCTGCATGGTCGCGCGCTTGTGCCGGTTGAGTCGATGTCATGTCGATGACGATAGCGTCAGGCCGGACAGCCCGATCCAGGCCGCCAGAAAATAGAACTTCTTCCACCGCCTTGCCGTCGGCCAGAACGCACAATATAAATTCGGCCGACCGCACTGCCTCTGTGGCTTGGGCATGGACCACAGCACCAAAGGGCGTTAGTCGCTCGGCTTTGTGCCGCGTGCGGTTCCAGGCGTGGACTGAATGGCCCGCCTCGCACAGGCGCTTCACAATGGCGGAGCCCATCGGCCCTGTGCCCAGTACTGCAATTTCCATGCTGACTCCCAAAGGCAAAAGAATACAGCGTTGCGGGACAGTCGGGCGCCCGGGCGGGGTCGGTTTGCTGACGAAGCACTGACGGCTGGACTACCATGCGCTTAGATTTTCCCGCCACCCTTTACCGGAAACACTGCATGAAACCCAAAGACGGCCACACCCTCGACAGCCTTTACAACAACCGCGCGCTGGTGCCGGATTTTGCCAATTATTTCTCGCGCTGGCAGGCCGCCGCGTCAATGGCGCGCGAGACCCTGTCGTGTGAACTTGATGTGCCCTACGGGCCTGATGCCAGCGAGATGCTGGATATCTTTAATGCCAGTGACATGCAGGCGAAGGCACCCGTGCTGGTGTTTATACACGGCGGCTATTGGCGTTCCCTGGACAAGGCGGATCACTCATTTATTGCGCCAGCGTTCACGGCGGCCGGCGCGTGCGTGGTCATGCCGAACTATGCTTTATGTCCAGCGGTGACCATTCCCCAGATCACGCTGCAAATGGTTCAGGCCTTGGCTTGGATTTACCGAAACATTGCGAACTACGGTGGTGACCCCCGCCGCATCACGGTGGTGGGCCACTCGGCGGGCGGGCATTTGGCGGCGATGCTGCTGACCTGTCTCTGGAAGGCAGTGGGCAAGGATTTGCCGGTTCGCCTGATCAAGAACGCCGTGTCGATTTCAGGCTTGTATGAACTGGAGTCCATCCGGCGCACGCCATTTCTACAGGATTCGCTTAAATTGACATCGGCCCAAGTCAAAAAAGCGAGTCCGGCGTGGCTGCCCGCGCCCAAGGTGTCGGGTGGGCGAGGGGTGTTGTGCAGTGTGGCTGGGGGCGATGAGAGCGCAGCATTCATGGAGCACAACGCTTTGATCCAGCAGGCCTGGGGCCACAAGGCGGTGCCCGTGGCCGAAGTGTTGCCGGGCCTCAACCACTTCAGCATTCTGGAAGCGCTCATTCAGCCGGGTCACCGACTGAATGAGCTGACCCGCGCTGCCTTGTTCGACTAGCATGCCGGCCCGGAGGCAGGGCCTCACATCAGCAGGTGCTCACCTGCATTGTCACCACCCAAGGTGACGTAGTTCACCTTGCGGATGTCCATGAGTTTCTTGCCACCTGAGTAGCTGATGGAGCTTTGGATGTCTTGCTCCATTTCGACCATGGTTTCCAGTAACTTGCCTTTGGTGGGCTCCAGAATGCGCTTGCCCTCCACATGCTTGTATTCGCCCTTATTGAAGTCGCTGGCAGAGCCGTAGTATTCCTTGAACAGCTTGCCATCGACTTCGACGGTCTGGCCCGGGCTTTCTTCATGGCCTGCCAGCATGGAGCCAATCATGACCATGGTGGCGCCAAAGCGGATGGACTTGGCAATATCGCCATGCTCGCGAATGCCACCGTCGGCAATGATCGGCTTCGTGGCCACACGGGCGCACCACTTGAGTGCGCTCAATTGCCAGCCGCCCGTACCAAACCCGGTTTTGAGCTTGGTGATGCAGACCTTGCCGGGGCCGATGCCGACCTTGGTGGCGTCGGCGCCCCAGTTTTCCAGGTCAATCACCGCCTCAGGGGTGGCAACGTTACCGGCAATGATGAACGTGGACGGCATTTTTTCCTTGAGGTAGCCGATCATGTTTTTCACGCTGTCGGCATGACCGTGGGCGATGTCGATGGTCACGTACTCGGGTGTCAAACCCAGGGCGGCCAGTTGGTCCACGGTGTCATAGTCCGGCTTCTTGACGCCGAGCGAGATGGACGCGTAAAGGCCTTTGGCCTTCATGTCCTTGACGAACTGCACGTTGTCCAGATCGAATCGGTGCATCACATAAAAGTAGCCGTTTTGGGCCAGCCAGACACAAATGGACTCGTTCACCACCGTTTTCATGTTGGCGGGGACTACCGGGATGCGAAAGCGGCGCGGACCCAACTCCACGCTGGCATCGCACTCCGAGCGGCTCTCCACGCGGCATTTTCGGGGCAGCAAGAGAATATTGTCGTAATCAAAAATTTCCATGGCACAGGCTCCTGAGGGCTGTTGTTGAACAGATGAGCGCTTGGCCTGGCCGGTTGATGCTGCCCCTGAAAAAAGGCAACAAAAAACCGGGCGCAAGAAGCTTGGGCCCGGTGTCTGATTCTACTAGCGTCACTGTGCCGGTGTGCAGCGGGACAGGGCTATAGACCTTATACGACCCTGCGTATCTTCCACCCAGCCGAGCACGCTCAAGTTGTCCGGGTTGGCGCCTGCGGGGATGCTCAAGGGGCGGGATTCCATGAAACGGGCAGGCTGGTCCTTGTCTTTGGCCAGCGGTCGTGTCCACTCTGTCTTGAGTAAATTTCTGGCCAGGCGGCGCTCCATGGGCGAGCCCTCTGTGCCGGCAGGAATAGCTTCCAGCATCAGCAGCCAGGCCGTCCAGGGGCCTGCGGTGGCGGTTTTTGCGGGTTTCATTTCAATGGAGGTACCCAGGTAGTCGTTGAAGGCAAGACCGTGGGCGACACGCAGGGGGAGGGTACGGGCGCTGGCCAGTGGGCTGTTGGTGACCAAAGTCTTGGCGGGCACAGCTTGCTTGAGTTGGGCCAGGCGGGTGAGCGCGTCACGGCTGGCCGCAGCCGACAACGGCGCCTCGTCGCCCCGAGGGCTGGGCACGATCCAGTCGATGATGACGGCCTGGGTGTTGACTTGGAGTGCGGGAGGCTCGCTCCAGCAGGTGGGGCAGTCGGCGCTGATGAACCGCTCCACGAGGGCCACCGGCATGGGTTGGCCGTCGCTGGCGCAAAACGACTGGGCCCGGGCGGCGGGCGCCAAGCAGGCGCAGAGTGTCACAAGGAGCAAAAGACGTTTCATGGGGGGCTTTCTACAATACCAGGATGTTCTCAGAAAATTCCCAACCGGGCGCGCAAGGCTCCCCGCTCCTGCAAAATCTCAACCCCGAACAGCGGGCCGCTGTGAGCTTGCCGGCCGAGCACGCGCTCATTCTGGCGGGGGCCGGATCGGGCAAAACCCGGGTGTTGACCACCCGCATTGCCTGGCTCTTGCAGACCGGACAGGTGTCCCCCGGCGGCATCATGGCGGTGACCTTTACCAACAAGGCGGCCAAGGAGATGATGACCCGGCTGTCTGCGATGCTGCCCGTGAATGTACGGGGCATGTGGATTGGCACCTTTCATGGGTTGTGCAACCGGTTTTTGCGAGCCCACTTCAAGTTGGCCAATCTACCGCAGAGTTTTCAGATTCTGGATACGCAAGACCAGCTTTCCAGCATCAAGCGCCTGTACAAGCAGTTCAATATCGATGACGAGCGTTTTCCGGCCAAGCAGATGCAGTGGTTCATTGGCAGCTGCAAGGAAGATGGTCTGCGCCCCAACGCTGTAGAGGTACGAGACGACGAAACCCGCAAGAAGGTCGAGATTTACCAGCTCTACGAGGACCAGTGCCAGCGCGAAGGCGTGGTGGATTTTGGGGAGCTGATGTTGCGCAGTTTCGAGGTCTTGCGGGATAACGACCCTATTCGCGAGCATTACCAGCGGCGTTTTCGGCACATTTTGATTGATGAGTTTCAGGACACCAACAAGTTGCAATACGCCTGGATCAAGATGCTGGCGGGCACCGGTGCGCACGGCTCGGCAGATGACGCGGGTTTCAACCCCACCGGCTGTGTGTTGGCTGTGGGCGACGATGACCAGAGCATTTATGCCTTTCGGGGTGCGCGCGTGGGCAATATGGCGGATTTTGTTCGCGAGTTCAAGGTGCGCCACCAGATCAAGCTGGAAGAAAACTACCGCAGCGGCAGCAACATTCTGGACTCGGCCAATGAGCTGATCAGCCACAACAGCAAGCGCCTGGGGAAGAACCTGCGCACCTCCCAGGGCCCTGGCGAGCCCGTGCGGGTGTTTGAAGCCACC
>JAUXQA010000003.1 GCA_030683195.1 Rhodoferax sp.
CGCCATGGGCCTTGGCGGTGTTGGCGCGATTCGGGCTGCCTTTACCAATGTGGGTTTTGCAGATGATCAGCGTGGGCTTGTCAGCGGACTGCTTGGCCTCAGCAATGGTTTTGGCAACCAGGGCGGCGTCGTGGCCGTCGATGGGGCCCAGCACGTTCCAACCGCAGGCCACAAAACGCAGGGCGGTGTTGTCAATGAACCAAGGCGCGACCTGGCCATCAATCGAGATGCCGTTGTCGTCGTACAAGGCAATCAGCTTGTTGAGCTTCCAGGCGCCGGCCAGGGCCACGGCCTCGTGGCTGATGCCCTCCATCAGGCAACCGTCGCCCATGAAGGTGAAGGTGTGGTGGTTGACCACATCCAGCGAGGTCTCATCGCTCTGGCGGTTGAATTCCTGCGCCAGCAGTTTTTCAGCTAGTGCCATGCCCACGGCGTTGGTGATGCCTTGGCCGAGGGGGCCGGTGGTGGTTTCCACACCGGGGGTCACACCCACTTCAGGGTGGCCGGCGGTCTTGCTGTGCAACTGGCGGAACTTTTTGAGTTCAGCCATGGGCAACTTGTAGCCGGTGAGATGCAGCACGGCGTACAGCAGCATGGAGCCGTGGCCATTGGAGAGCACAAAACGGTCGCGGTCCAGCCAGTGCGGGTTGGCCGGGTTGTGCTTGAGGTGCTGGCTCCACAGGGCCACGGCCATGTCGGCCATGCCCATGGGAGCGCCGGGATGGCCGGAGTTGGCAGCTTGCACAGCATCCATGGCGAGCGCGCGAATGGCGTTGGCCATGTCGGACTGACTTGCAGTGCTCGGTTGAATCGCTTCGACTGCTTGTTCTGTTTGGGGGGTATCAGACATCTGTGCCAACTCCGGGATAGTTCTGGGGATAAAGGAAAACCCTAATTTTACCGGGCCTCTGGAACCAGCTCGCTCCAGAGGCCCCCTAACACCTCAGACAGCGCCTGAAGTGGCAATCCACTATGCTGTGGGTTGCTCCGTTTTTCGCCCTGCCCACTGTTGATACCGAGACCACCCAGATCCTCCATGAGCCTGCTTTTTTCACCCCAAACACTTCCCTCGCCTCGCGGCGGCCTGACCCTGCCCAACCGCATCGTCGTGGCGCCCATGTGCCAATATTCCGCCGTCAACGGCGAAGCCACCGACTGGCATTTGATGCACTGGGCCACCTTGCTCAACAGCGGCGCGGCACTGTTCACGATCGAAGCCACCGCCGTCTTGCCAGAAGGTCGCATCACCCCCGCGTGCCTGGGTTTGTGGGATGAGCGCACCGAAGCCGCCTTGGCCAGCATGCTGGCCCGCGCCCGCGCGCTGGCGCCCGCCACCGCCGTGTGCATTCAATTGGCCCACGCCGGGCGCAAGGCCGCCAGCGCGGTGCCCTGGGCGGGCGGGCAATTGCTGCCTGTTGAAGCCGGTGGTTGGCAACCGGTAGGTCCCTCGGCGCTGCCCCAGTTGCCCCAGGAGCCGCCACCCCTTGAATTGACGCTCGAAGGGATGGCGCAAATTCGCGACGCCTTTGTGCTCGCCGCGCAGCGTGCCGACCGCATGGGCATCGAGGCGATTGAGCTGCACGGGGCCCATGGCTACTTGCTGCATGAGTTTTTGTCGCCCCTGGCAAACCAGCGCAGCGATGCCTATGGCGGCAGTTTCGAGAACCGCATTCGCTTTGTGCTGGAGGTGTTTGCGGCCGTGCGCCAGACCTTTGACGGCGTGCTGGGCCTGCGCATTTCAGCGTCGGACTGGGTCGACGGGGGCTGGGACTGCGACCAGAGCGCCGAACTGACCAAGCGCCTGAAAGCGCTGGGCTGCGACTTCATCCACGTCTCGTCAGGCGGCGTATCACCGCAGCAAAAAATCCCACTGAGCGCCGGCTACCAGGTCCCGTTTGCCCGGAAAATCCGCGAGGCCAGTGGCATGGTGACCACCGCCGTGGGCCTGATCACCGAGCCCGCGCAGGCCGAGGCCATTCTGCAAGCCGGGGACGCCGACCTGATCGCACTGGCCCGCGCCTTTTTGTACCAACCCCGTTGGGGCTGGCAGGCGGCTGCGGCCCTGGGCGGCACCGTGGCGGCCACCCCGGCCTACTGGCGCTGCTTGCCCCGCGAGGCGCAGGCGGTGTTTGGCAAAGTAGCGATTGGGGCCCGGTAGACCAACCAGACCCTCAAAAATCAAGCGGCCAAAGTGCGGTGTATTACAGCTCGGCAAAGGAGGAGTTGACCGCATCCGGTTCAGACGTAACCCGGCGCAAATCACGCATTTCTTCAAGCATGTTCTGGCTGATGACTGACAGCGTTGCCAAGCCATTGCTGACACCGATGCTGTCTTGCGCGGCAAGCCGGGTCAGCAGTTCGCTTGCATGGTTGTGCAAGGCTTGATGTAGCGCCTCCAGTTGCGCGAAACCGGACAGGTGCTGCAGGCGCTCGCGGGTAGCGGGTTTGTGCAACCATTGTCCAAAGCGGCAGGATTGGCTGTCGTTGGTGGGCATGTGCAAAGTCTTCCCGCTGACAAAATCCTGCACTGCCTTGAGCCAGCCCCGGTGCTCCACCTCGGCCAGCAGCACCGCAACGCTGCTTGGGCCCACCGCCTGACTGTCGAGCCAGCTTTGCGGAGGGCGCCACTGAGCCAGCCAGCCCGGCACATGGGCGGCAGGCATGGGCCGGGAAATGGCGTAGCCCTGACCCAACTCGCAACCAAACTCAATCAACGCACGGCCATGGGCTTCAGTCTCTACGCCCTCGGCCAGCGCACGGCGGTCAAAGTTGCGGGCCAACCCCAGCACACTGTTGACGATGACAGCGTGCTCGGCGTCGTCCAGCATGCCACGCACAAAACTCTGGTCGATCTTGAGCGTGTGCGCCGCCAACTGCTTCAGGAAGGTCAGCGACGAGTAGCCGGTACCAAAGTCGTCCAGCGCGCACGCCAGCCCCACGCTTTGCAGCTGCGCGATCAGGGCTGACACATGGGCCATGTTGCCCAGCGCGCCGGTTTCCAGAATCTCAAGCTCCAGTTGATTGGGCAAGACGCTGGGCTGGCGGCGCAGTTGGACTTGCAGCTGGTCGGCAAAGTCAGGGTCAAGCAGTTGCATGGCGTCAATGTTGACGCTCACACAGGTCTCCAGGCCCTGGCTTTGCCACTGTGCCAACTGCGCCAGCGCGGCATTGATGACCCAGTCACCCAGGGTAATGGCCATGGGGTGTTGCTCCAGCAGACCAATGAAGGCATGCGGCTGCAGTAATCCGCGCTGCGGGTGCTGCCAGCGAATGAGCGCTTCAAATCCGATGACATCGCCTGTTTTCAGGCGCACCTTGGGTTGGTAGTACAAAACCAGCTCGTTGTTTTCCAGCGCCTGGCGGACTTCTTCAATGCGTGCCAGGCGCTCGCGGGCAATCTCATCTTTAACCGGGTCAAAGCGGTAGTAGCGGTTCTTGCCTGCCTGCTTGGCCAGGTACATCGCCTGACTGGCTTGGCGCAGCATTTGCTCGGCGTCAAGCTTGTCGGTTGGGCCAAACAGCGTGACGCCTATGCTGGCTGTGACCGATGACGCCAGCAGCGGCTGCGGCTGCGCCACCGCCTGCAACAGCTGATTGACCGGGTTGATGTAGCCATCCGGGTGCGCCAGGCAAGTGAACATCACAGCAAATTCATCGCCACCAATGTGTGCCAGCATTTGCTCACCCTGCAAGGTGGCGCTTATTCTGCGGCTGACCTCCAGAATCAGCTGGTTGCCGGCCTCCAGCCCGTGCGCCAGGTTGATGCGGGCAAAGTTGTCCAAATCCAGGTACGCCACTGCCAGATGGTGCTGCGGAGCCAGGCCGGCCATGGCGAGCGCCAACTCGGTGACAAACAGCTTGCGGTTGGGCAGCCCGGTCAAGGCATCGT
>JAUXQA010000048.1 GCA_030683195.1 Rhodoferax sp.
GTTTGGCGTCCACTGCATCCAGCCACTTTTGCCAGGGGTTGAAACCGGTCACCAAGGCGCTGGCCAGCAAGACCAGCGCGCCACCGTAATAAATGCCAGTGCTGAGTTGTTCACCCAGAAACAAATGTCCCCAAGTCACACCAAACACCGGAATCATGAAGGTCGGGCTCATGGCCGCCACAGGCGACACATGCACCATGATGCGAATGTGCATCCAGTAAGCCAGCCCTGAAGTCACCACGCCCATCACCACGACAGCCGCCAGCGCACCCGGCGTGAACTGGGCTTGCGGCCAACTCCAGGCTGCGCCGGGCAGCAGCATGACCAAGGATACGGCGTGGATGCCGGCTGCAATCTCCAGCGGTTGCATGCGGCTCAGGGCGCGTTTCATGAGCGGAGTCGAGACGCCATAGCAGGCCGAGGCCGCCACGCAGGCCAGTGCTGCCAAAATCACTTGGGGCGAAGGCTCGACCGGGCCCAAGCCCACAATCAGTGCCACGCCCGCAAAACCACACACGCAGCCAATAAGCTTGCGCACAGTCAGGGTGTCCTCCTTCAGCCAGGCCGCGCAAAAAATGCCAAACACGACCGCAGTTGTGTTGAGCAGTGCGCTGTAGCCTGCCGGCAGTTGCAGCGCCGCCCAGGCAAACAACAAAAACGGCACTGCTACTGACAGCAGGCCCAGCATGACCAGCTCGCGCCAGTGTTTGAGCGGCCAGCGATGACGCATGACCCGCATCAACAGGGTGAGTGTCACCGTGGCCAAGCCAATGCGCAGCGCCGCCATGACGTTGGGCCCCAGCAAGGGGCTGGCGATGCGGATCAGCATGAAGGAGGCGCCCCACAGGGCGGACAGCGCGATGAGCTGCGCAAAGTATTTGGTTTTCACAAGGCGTCCATTGTGAGGCACTGACGGCACGGTGTTCGTCGCGGGTGCGTCATTTGGTCAGTAGAAACCCTTGTCTCAAGTCAAGGTTGCTGCTCTCGAAGTACGGTGGTTTCTGAATTTTCAGAAAATACTGAAAATTCAGAAAAGAGCGCACCATGAACCTTCCTCCTCTTACCCAGCGTTTTGTCATGCACTTTGGTGAAATGGGCAGCCGCTGGGGCATCAACCGCACGGTCGGGCAAATTTATGCGCT
>JAUXQA010000022.1 GCA_030683195.1 Rhodoferax sp.
TGAGCCGGGCTGGCTTGAAGGTGGTGGTCGTGGAAGAAGGGCCGCTTAAAAGCAGCAGTGACTTCAATCAGAAAGAAGCCCAGGCCTATCCGGATCTTTATCAGGAAAGTGCAGGGCGCAAAACCGCAGACAAAGCCATCACCATCCTGCAAGGCCGTTGTGTGGGAGGCTCCACCACGGTCAACTGGACCAGCTCCTTCAGAACCCCCGTCAAGACGCTGGCGCACTGGCAGCGGCATTTTGGGCTGGCGGATTACACCGCCGAGGCCTTGGCGCCCTATTTTCAGCAGGCAGAAACCCGGCTCAACATCAGCCCCTGGCTTGCTCAGCCTAACGAAAACAACGACCTGCTCCAACGCGGCGCAGCCAAGCTCGGCATCGCCGCATCCACGATTGCCCGCAATGTCAAAGGCTGCTGGAACCTGGGCTCGTGTGGGCTGGGCTGCCCCACCAATGCCAAACAATCGATGCTGGTCACCACCATTCCAGCCGCGCTGGATCTCGGTGCCATCCTGCTGGTGGAGACCCGTGCCGAGCAATTCGAGTTGGCCAACGGCAAAATACAGTCGTTGCAGTGCATTGCAGTCAAACCGAACGGGGCCGTGGTCGAATCTGGGTCGGGTACTTTAAAAATAATAGCAAAGCACTATGTGCTGTCTGGTGGCGCCATTCATTCGGCGGCCTTGTTGCTGCGCTCGCAAGCGCCTGATCCACATGAGCGTCTGGGTATTCGCACCTTCTTGCACCCCGTGGTCATGTCGGCGGCGGTCATGGAGCAGAAAGTCGAGGCTTGGGCGGGTGCGCCGCAGACCATTTACACCGACCATTTCCTTGAGACCCATCCGATCGACGGACCAATCGGCTTCAAGCTGGAAGCGCCACCCTTGCACCCGGTCATCTTTGCCTCTACGGTGACCGGCTATGGGCAACAACAAGCCGCGCTGTTGACGCAGTTCCCTCACACGCACGTGTTACTGGCCTTGCTGCGCGACGGCTTTCATGCGCAAGCAGCCGGTGGGCGCGTCAAATTGCGCTCCGACGGATCGGCCGTGCTGGACTATCCGCTCACCGACTTTGTCATGGACGGCGCTCGGCGCGCTCTGCTGGCCATGATGGAAATCCAGTTTGCAGCGGGCGCCCGCCAAGTGCTGCCCATGCATGAGATGGCCCGCCCCTACACCGGCTGGGTTGAAGCCCGGGAGGCTGTGGCGCAACTGCCCATGAAGCCCCTGCTGACCAAGGTGGTTAGCGCGCATGTGATGGGCGGCTGCGCCATGGCCGGGAGCGAGACGCTGGGCGTGGTCCGCCCGGACGGTCAGCACTGGCAGATCGAGAACCTGTCCATCCATGATGGCTCCCTGTTCCCCACCAGCATTGGCGCCAACCCGCAACTTTCCATTTACGGCATCGTCAACCGATTAGCTCAAGGACTGGTCAAGCGCTTGACAGGGCAAAGCCTCACGCTGGCGTGATCCGTCCGGCTGACTTGGCCCATCAGGCCGGGGTGATTGACAAGGAAACGAGTTGGTCCTCTGGCAACGAAGCATTGGCAGCCACATCGCTCAGGCCTTTGACGCGCTCGTACAACGGCGAAAAGTCGGGTGCGGTCAGCCCAAATAGCTGCTCGAAGCTGTCAATCACAAAATAGCTCTGCTGGTAGGTGTCGATCTTGTAACGCGTGCGCATGGCCCGCTGCAAATCGAGCCGGATGCGCTGGGGCTCCGGGCTGTTCACCGCATAGTTCAACTCCCCTGAGGAACTCAGGATGCCCGCACCGTAGGCCCGCAGGCCATTCGCCTGCTTAATGAGGCCAAACTCGATGGTGTACCAATACAGGCGCGACAGCTGCTCACAGGCGCCGAGTTGATGCGCCTTCAGGCCGCCTTGCCCGTAGCGCTGCACGTAGTCGGCCAGGACCGGGTTGAAGAGCAGCGGCACATGGCCAAACAGGTCGTGAAACACATCGGGCTCCACGATGTAGTCCAGCTCCTCAGGCTTCCGAATCCAGTCCGTGACCGGAAATTTTCGGTTGGCCAGCAGATTGAAAAAGGCCAGTTCTGGAATCAGCCCCGGCACGCCCACAATCTCCCAGCCCGTGGCGGGGCGCAGTCGCGCGTTGATGTCCTCAAAGCGCGGGATGCAGTCCTTGGCGCCCAGCAAGGGCAGGGCGGCAATGAACTCGTCACAGGCCAGCCCCGGCAAGAGCGCTTCCTGGCGCTCGACCAAGCGGCGGTAGGTCTCGTGGTCTTGCTCGGTGTAGGCCGCATAGTCCTGGGCGCAGGTGTAGTCGGATTCAGCCCGGCTGTAGTCGCCGCGGGGTGCCCGATCGCTGGCGCCAAACACGACGGGCTCGCCCACGGCGGGCGTCTTGGGGCAGTTGATCATGTTGGAAGTCTCCAGTTCGGCGAGCTTGGCGCCAGAGGTTGATTTTCAGGAAGTTTAGTGGCGTTGGCCGCCTTAAAACCTGCAAATTGATGCATTGTGTTTGCTTGATACGCAATAAAACTGCAAAATTCAAATCATGGAAACACTAGACAAGCTTGACCGATTGATTTTGAGTCAACTCCAGGCCAACGGTCGAGCCACCTATGACCAGATCGGCGACTCTGTGAGCTTGTCGCCCAGCGCCGTTTTAAGGCGCGTCAAGCGGCTGGAATCCGAGGGGGTGATTGACCGCTATGTAACCCTGCTCAAGCCCGAGGCGGTGGGCCTGGGACTGATGGCGCACATCACCGTGCGCCTGGAGAAGATGACCGACAGCCATAAACTCCATCCTCGCGATCTCTTTCGGGCCAGCGTTCAGACTTGGTCTGAAGTGGTGGAGTGCGACGCCTTGAGTGGCGAAATGGACTATTTTCTAAGAGTCGTCGTCCGCGACATGAGCGCCTATTCGAATTTTGTAATGAACACGCTGCTCAAACACCCGAGCGTGCAAGACTGCAAAACCAGCTTTGTACTTGACCGCGTCAAGGCGACCACCGCGCTACCGTTGTAGGTTTGCTTCTTTCTGGGTTGGTTAGTCTAGGGAAAACTCTTATAGTCGCCGCTATGGTTGAAACAAAGACATCCTCTGCACCCCAAGTGATGGTGCCCATCCGCTCTTTGGGGGTCAACCACCGCGCGCGCATTGCCCGCCATTTGATGGCGCTGGAGCCACATGACCGGTACTTGCGGTTTGGTTTTTCTGCCAACGACGCGCAAATCCAGCGCTACACCGACGGACTCAATTTCGAGCGCGACGAGATATTTGGCATTTACAACCGCCGGCTTGACTTGATCGCCATGGCGCATCTGGCATTTTCAGCGGATGCGGAGTTGGCCGCATGTGCCGAATTTGGTGTGTCGGTGCTCGCCTCGGCGCGCGGACGGGGGTATGGCGCACGCCTGTTTGACCGGGCTGCCATGCATGCCCGCAACGAAGGTGTGAGCCGCATGTTCATTCACGCCTTGACTGAGAACACCCCCATGCTCAAGATTGCCCGCAAAGCGGGCGCTACCGTAGAGCGCGATGGTTCGGAGTCCGAAGCCCACCTTCGTCTCGACCCCGCCACACTCGATTCGCGTCTGACCGAGCTGGTTGAGGAGCAGTTTGCGCAGGCAGATTACCGCATCAAGGTGCAGGTCAAGCAGTTTTGGGACGTGCTGGCCCAAGTGCAGACCTTGAGGCGTGACGTGCAGGACGCCCAGAGAATTGCCCCCAAGTAGCCCGGTTACTGATGCGGGTGGCAGTGCGTCACTTCAATCCGCTATCCTAGAGGGTCACCAACAACCGCATGTCCTGCCCCTCTGGCTGTGTCAGACCCCTACCCCCCGCGACCTGATCGGGAAGATAAACGCACCTTCCTTCAGAAGTTGGCCGAATTTCTGCACCCCGGGCCAGACTCAACCGCCGAGTTGATTGAAACCCTGGTGGAAGCCGAAGACAACCAGATCATCGATGCCGAGTCCCGCGCCATGCTCGAAGGCGTGATCCGCATGGCCGACATGACCGCAGGGGACGCCATGGTGCCGGCCACGCGCATGGAACTGGTCAATATTGGGGATACGCACGATGTGTTGATGCAGGGCGTGATTGACACCGCCCACTCCCGCTTTCCGGTGTTTGAAGGCGAACGCGACAACATCATCGGCATCTTGCTGGCCAAAGACCTCCTCAAGCTCCAGCGCGCGCCCGAGTTGAATATCAGGGCGCTCCTGCGCCCACCTGTCTTTGTGCCGGAGACCAAAAGGCTCAACGACCTGCTGCGCGATTTTCAGAGCAACCACAACCACCTTGCCATCGTGATCGATGAGTTCGGGCGGCTGGCCGGCCTCATCACCATTGAAGATGTGCTGGAGCAAATTGTGGGCGAGATCGAAGACGAGTTCGATGTAGCGGATGACGAAGGCGACATTTACGGTTTGCCAGACCGCAGCTACCGGGTCAGCGGCGACACAGCCATTGAGCGGGTAGACGCTGCGTTCAATGTCTCCCTGGGCACCTTGCACCCGCAGGAGTCGTTCGACACCATTGGCGGCTTGATCGTGCACGAAATGGGGCACGTTCCTGCGCGCGGTGAGCGCCACACGATAGGTGGCCTGGACTTTGTGGTTCTGCACACCAAGGGTGGTGCGGTCAAATGGTTCAAGGTCGCCCCCATCACCCATGGTGAAAGCTAGCGCGGCGGGCCGCTGGTCGGCCGGGGTCTCGCGCCTCCCTTTCACTCACCTTGTTCTTGCCCTGACCGCTGGATTGGCGCAGGCCGCCAGCATGGCTTGGCCGCTTTCGATAGACGCACCCTGGCTGGCTCTTTTGTCTTTGCAACCGGGCCAGCCGGTCTGGTGGCTGCAGCTGCTGGCCCTGGGGGGACTGGCCGGGTTGCTGGACCGCTGCCGGGGGTGGCGACCGGCGGCGCTCACGGGTTGGCTGTTTGCCACGGCCTGGCTGGCCGGCACGTTTTGGTGGACCTTCATCGCGCTGCACACGTATGGGGGGTTGCATGCCATTCTGGGCGTGCTGGCCGTCCTGGCGCTGGCGGCCATGCTGGCGGTGTACTACGCCCTCATTTGTGGCCTTTTTGGTGCTCTAGCCGGCGTAAATAAAGCATGGAAAGCTATTATTTTTGCGTCTCTCTGGTTGCTGGCCGAAATGGCGCGTGGGCGCTGGCTCACCGGCTTTGGTTGGGGTGCGGCGGGTTACGCGCATGTGGAAGGCCCGCTGGCAGCCTTTGCGCCCTGGGTGGGGTTGTACGGCCTGTGCGCCTTGTCAGCCTGGGTCGCCATGACCCTGGCACAAGGGTTTTTTCCGGCCAACCGTCAGCCCGCAGGGAGTGGACGCTTGGCCTGGCAGCGTCTGCTGGCCGTGCCTTTGTTGCTAAGTCTGCCGTTTTTCTACACGCTGACCCAACCCGCCCACACCACCGCCACCGGCACCCTGGCCGTCACCTTGCTGCAAGGCAATATCCCCCAGGATGAAAAATTCGAGATTGGCACCGGCGTGCCCCAAGCCCTGCAGTGGTATGCCGAGCAACTGCAGGTCAGCCGCACCCCGCTGGTGATTGCGCCCGAAACTGCCATTCCCGTTCTGCCCCAGCAACTGCCACCTGATTACTGGGAGGCGCTGCAACAACGCTTTGCCACGGGAACGCAAGCGGCCCTCATTGGCATGCCGCTGGGCAACGCGCAGGCGGGCTACACCAACTCCGTGATAGGCCTCAAACCGGGGCAGGCCGAGCCTTGGCGTTATGACAAGCACCA
>JAUXQA010000024.1 GCA_030683195.1 Rhodoferax sp.
GCAGCGCCAACAAATCTCGGATGGCACGGCGACAGCCAAAGCGCCTGATTACAGCCTCAAGCGCTGGACGGCATTGACGCGATTTCTGGATGATGCTCAGGTGCCCATTGATAACAACTGGATCGAGAACCAGATTCGCCCGATTGCCATCGGTCGTAACAACTGGTTGTTCGCAGGCTCCCTGCGTGCGGGCCAGCGTGCGGCGGCAGTGATGAGTTTGATTCAGAGCGCCAAGCTTAACGGGCATGATCCGTATGCCTATCTGAAAGATGTGCTGACTCGCTTGCCTACGCACAAGAACAGCCAGATCGACGAATTGTTGCCGCACCGCTGGCAGCCAACAAAACCTTAACGGCGACTTCGTGCCATCAAGGCACCAGACCCGTCAATCTGTGTTGCCCACCCGCTTACCAAAGACGAGTACCTCCGAGATGAATATTGAGATTATATTTTTGATCGCTCCAAATTGAAGGCTGGCACACCCGCGTCAAAGTCTCCAAATTTAGCCCGTCATGAACCTCTGACAAACAAGTCACAACAATTTCAGGAGCCAGCCGAATCATCTGTGCCGTCCGACTTACCTGGCCTCGGTCCATACCCTCGGCAGCAGCGACTTCCGTGAATGATCGGTACTTGCCCTCATCAAGCAACCGCTGCCAGTAGTGCGCCAGTCCCAACGCCCGGCTCAACGGGCTGTCTTTTGCCTGCTTGCGTGCGCTTCGTTCCACGACCGCTTCCAATTGAAAATGCTCCGGCGCATCAATTGGCGTGATCACCTGTCGCCGGACACCACGCTTGACCAACGTCCATGGAATGAACGTCTCCATCTGCACACCGCCTGCTGGCGCTGGGATTTGGTACGTGACGGGCGTACCAGTCACCATACCTCTGTCATTCTTCGCCATGTTTATCCCTATTTGAAGCCATCAATGATGGTGCGCTGGGCCTGCCAGTCCACCGGTAGCCGGTTCCGCTGAAACCACATCAAGTTCAGCCGTCGTGGTTGTGTGCCGGACATCAACTGCGTGATGATGTCGGGTGCCAGCAGTGTCAGACGCATCAGTTCGTTGACCACTGAGTGGTGAAGGCCTTCATTCTTGGCAATTTCAGAACCACTTTTCATGGCTCCGGTGTCAAGCAGACTCTTCCAGTAAAACGCACGACTTAACCCCACCAAAAACGTCGTGTCATGCGCGACCGCGCTGGTGGTGGCCAGGCGATATCGTGGTGGCCAGGCGATATAGTTCCTGCTGGCTCGGGGCTACTCCATGGTGGGGACTGGAATCTTTGACAATGACATCCTGGTGGTGGACCGGGCCATCAAGCCCCGCCATGGACACATTGTGGTGGCCATCGTGGATGGCGATTTCACAGTGAAACTTCTTCATCAGCGTGCGGGGCGAATCAAGCTCAAGGCCGCCAATCCCACCTTTGCCGACATCGTCCCAAGGATGGTCGGACCCTGGAGGTCTGGGGTGCAGCCCGTCCAACGCTGCTTGCTTGACTAAATTTGGGTTCAAATAAATTATGGTCCGATGCAAGCCCCCCACGCCTTTGTTGTTGAGTTGTCCAATAACGTACTGCTCAATATGCAGTTCATGCGTTCAAACTCGGATTACCAACCAGGAAAGCTTTGCGTTTAGCTGGGCGTAACCTCACTGAACCCTAATGTGCAGTGCGACAAACACAAGCCTGGCATTCAAGCCAATCTATACATGCAGGAATTTGGCCAGCGCTTGTTGCCGGAAATCTATGCGCTTTACAACCCGCTGAACTATGTTGAGGCCAGTAGCTTGGAGGTATTGGTCTACGCGAGGATGGTAGAGAGTTTGGGGTCTGAGCAGGCTGTTGTATAGTGATCGACACTTGTAAGGCGGCTTGGCGTTGTCAACAACTTTAAGTTTTCAGTCCTGGACAGTTCGCTGGTCTGAGGAAAGTTGCTTTACAAGCTGCTGCCTGATCATCTCGGCATGGCAACTAAATTCAAATTTTTCAGGAATCATGAAGTGACTTATCGCGACGCAGTAAATAGACTCAAAAGCAATCCTCCTAACTCTGTTGAGCAAGCCCAGGATTTTTTGAATTCTCTGACGCCTATCGTCCAAGACCAACTCATCAGTGGGTTGTACCTTGGTAAAGACAATATGAACTCTAGTTCTCTGACTTTTGGCGGTGACAATAGTCGTGGCTACGTAGATCACATAAGCCAAGATCAATACGCGGGAGTTCTGCATAAGATGATCGGCGGCGATGGTCTTCGATATCTGGAAAAACTTGACGCTTTAGCTAGAGCCAGCAGCTTTGATCTAGACCAGCTTTGAGGATGGCGTGTCGATTCAATGACGCAGTTTGAATAAATTCAAAGCGCGTTACTGGCTATTCTGGGTCGAAAAAAAAGGCTTGCAACGCGCGAAGTCAAAATGAGGCTCGGATGTCCCAGCCACCAGATCTTGGTGCGCTCCACGCCAAATATCTGGTTTTTCTAGGCAAACTTCACAAGTTGTACGCATTCTTCACAGCTTGTACATGTTTTTGCTGCCGCAAGGTTGACTTGCGACCATTGGCGACCTCGTGCACAGGCTGAGTTTGGATCAACTAGGATTTGCCGGTGACCCATAACAGTTCAGGGCCTCACCAAAGACATACCATCCCAACCCGTGTTCTAACCGAGCGTTGGCCGCTCCTGTTTCATGCGATGCCCGCGAGACACGCCCGCTAATTCAGCATCGGCCATAGCCACCGCCCCCCCGCCGAAACGCTGATTCACAGCATCGAGTGCCTGCATCCACAGAATTTCACCAGGGTCTGCAACATCATCATCCAGCGCCAATTCTTGCTGGATTAAGACAATGGGCCGCAGATCAAGCCGCATCACTCCTGCTTTGGCATAGCGGTTTCCAGGCCGGTATATCACCTGCAGGACCAGGGGCGCAGCCTGACTTGAATAGGGCGAGTTCACTGAAAAACCTAGCCCTGTGGGGCTATTGGGTTCGACTATGATTTAAAGATTGATGACGACAAAAAGAGAAAAGTCATCGAGATACCAAGGGAGAAGCGATGAGTGAGGTTGTATGTCTGGACTGGACATTAAAAGGGGCTCTGCTGGGCTGGGCTAAGTCGACATTCACACCAGAACGGGCAAAGCGCGTGGCGGGCCAAACTTGGCACCCATTGCAAGAGAGCATATTTGACGACGATGGCAGCCCTGTGCTGTCGTTTCTGCGTGCCAATGACCGTGAGATCATGGGCGACATCATGCGATTTAGGGCTGATGTACAAGTGCTGTCACAGGCGGCGCTGCGGACGAAGGTTCAAAAATGTTTTTTGGAGGCTTCGGCCAGTTATGTTTGATTCTTCTGGCAGCCTTGCCCCCGGCACCCGTGCAGTTATTCGTGACGAAGAATGGCTAATTCGACGGGTTGATCCATCCACGGATGGTGGGTGGTTACTAACTTGTGATGGTATTTCTGATCTGGTGCGCAGCCAGTCGGCCCTGTTTCTGACCACACTCGAAGACAAGATTGAGATTCTTGATCCGTCCACTACTGCGTTGGTGCCTGATGACAGTCCAACTTATAACGCAACTACTTTGTACCTGGAGAGTCAACGCCGCCGCAGTGTCGCCAACGACGATCAGATCCATTTGGGCCACCGGGGCGTGATGAATCTGGTGCCTTACCAGCTCGACCCCGCTTTGCAAGCCTTGCGCCAACCGCGCGCCCGTATCCTGATTGCTGATGCCGTCGGCTTGGGTAAGACGCTTGAAGCAGGCGTTCTGGCCACCGAGTTGATCCAGCGTGGCCGTGGCAAGCGCATTCTGGTTGTCACCCAAAAGGCCATGTTGACTCAGTTCCAAAAGGAATGGTGGAGCCGTTTCTCAATTCCTCTGGTGCGGCTTGACTCCGTTGGTTTGGCCCGTGTGCGCAATCGCATCCCTGCCAACCACAACCCGTTCAATCACTTTGACCGTAGCATCATCTCCATCGATACGCTCAAGAGCAATCTGGAGTACCGCAATTACCTGGAAAACGCCTGGTGGGACATCATCGTCATTGACGAGTGCCACAACGTAGCTGCCAGGGCAGGGGAGTCAGGTGTTTCCCGCCGCGCCAAATTGGCTCGCTTGCTGGCTACCCGTTCCGACACGCTCATGTTGCTTTCAGCCACCCCGCACGATGGCTCTGCCCGCAGCTTTGCATCCCTCATGACATTGCTCGACCCCACAGCAATTTCTGACCCTGACGACTACTCCCCTGACGACTTCAAAAGCAAAGGCTTGGTGGTACGTCGGTTCAAGAAAGACATCAAGGACCAGGTCACTGCGGACTTTCAAGAGCGCACCACCACCTGTCTGCGCCAACCAGCTAGCGCCCAAGAAGAGGCGGCTTACCGCGCTCTGCTTGCCGTGCAGTTCACCCAAGGTGGCGAACACCGCGCTGGCAAGCAGCAAGAGCTGCAACGCGTTGGCATGCAAAAAGGCTTGTTCTCTAGTCCAGCAGCAGCATTAGAGTCCACGACTAAGCGGATTCAATTGCTGCAGTCCAAAGCAAGCCCGACAGCAGACGAAGCCACAGAAGTTCAAGGCCTGCAAGAGTTGGCTGATGCGCTCAAAGTCATCACCACAAACAGCACCGCCAATTCGTTCAGCAAATACCAAAAATTCTTGACACATTTGCGCTCAGCCGAATTCGGTTGGCAAAAGACCGAGGCCGGTGATCGTTTGGTCATCTTCTCCGAGCGCATCGAAACCCTGCGTTGGTTGCAAAACCAGCTGGGTGAGGACCTCAAGCTCAAAGCCAACCAGATCGAGTTGCTGCATGGTCAGATGTCGGACACCGAACAGCAAGACTTGGTAGAGCGCTTTGGTCGCCTGGATGACCCGCTGCGGGTTTTGCTGTGTTCTGATGTGGCCAGTGAAGGCCTGAACTTGCACTATTTCTGCCACCGCCTGGTGCACTTCGATATGCCGTGGTCGCTCATGGTGTTCCAGCAGCGCAATGGCCGTGTGGACCGCTACGGCCAAAAGCACCAGCCAAAAATCGTGTACCTGTTCACCGAATCCGCCAACGAAAAAATTCGTGGTGATTTGCGTATTCTTGAAATTTTGGAAAAGAAAGACGAGCAAGCCACGTCCAACCTAGGTGATCCCTCTGCGTTCCTCAATGTGTTCGATGCCGATAAAGAAGCCGAAAAAGTCGCCACTTTCATGGCCAATGGCCTCACACCCGAGCAAGTAGAGGCCACGCTTGATGCCTCCGCCGCATCAGACGACGACAACGAGGCCGATGCGATGATGAAATTGTTCGGTGCCAGTTGGCTGGGCAATGCTGAGCCAACTGATGCGACCCAAACCGCGCAAACAACAAGCTTCAGCAACTCCGGCAACAGCCTCTCCCACATCACCGAGCCAGCCTCGCTTTTCACAAGCGACTTTCAATACGCCCAAACCGCGCTCAAGCAAATAAATCAGCCCGAGATGCTGTGCCAATGGACTGCGCATGACGCGGAGCAGATCATTGCCATCACAGCGCCAGTTGATTTGCAAGACCGCCTGCGCCAATTGCCGCGTGAAGCGCAAGCAGCCAACGACCATTATTCGCTGTGTGCCGACCCTGCACGCATGGCCACTTCCATTGAGACCGCCCGCCAGGCCAAGGCTGAAGACGACACCTGGCCCAAGCTGCATTACCTCTGGCCCCAGCACCCGATACTGGAATGGCTGGGTGACCGCGTGCTCAACCACTTTCCCCGCCACAGCGCGCCAGTGGTGCAAAGCCACAAGCTGCACCCCGGTGAGCAAGCCTTCGTCCTCATGAACCTGGTGCCTAACCGCAAAGGCCAGCCCTTGCTGGTGGAATGGCAAGTGGCCTGCCGTGTTGGCACTGCGGGTGCTTTCACGCTGGAACCGTTTGTTACGTTTTCACAACGTGCCGGTCTGAAAGCTGGTGGGCTACCCAACCGGGGTATGTCCGAAGCATTGGCTGCCACGACACAGGTGCTGCAAGTGGCATTGCCGGATGCAGTGGCCACCATGCGTGCCCACATGCTCCAGTTGCAAGGCGATTTCGCCGCCCAGTCCGCACTGCGCCTGCGCGACACGCTGCAAAATTTAGAGCAACTGCAAAAGCGGCAAATCGTCCAGCTCGAACTGCGGCTGGAAAGCCAGATCGAAACCGTCAAGCGCAGCCGCTTCGAGCACCGCAGTCGGCAGATTGGCCGCGTGTTTGACGACTATCGTGATTGGGTCAAAGACACCCTCACCACCGAACCCCAGCCCTGGATTCAGGTTTTGGCAGCCGTGTGTAACCCCGCTTCTGGAGCTTGACCATGGCCGTACTTGATGCCGTTGACACTTTCGCTGGCATTGCCAACGAAAACGAGTTTTACAGCCACCACTACCTGGCCGAAGTTTTCAAAGGCGACATCAAAAGCCGTTTGGAAGCCTGGGATGCCCATGAAGCCCTGCACCCCGGTGCAGAGCAAGAGCGTGCCCCTTCCAAGCGCCTGGGTGCCTGGGGCCAAAAGTGGTTTGCCCTGCGGGGTCAAATTGCAAAAGCCCGCGACGATGCTGAAAAGTGGCAAATATTTACCCAGCTTCAAACCGGGTTGCTACAGGCATTGGGATACGCCGCACCGGCCAAGGCCAGTGCAATTGTTGAGCTTGTTCCTGGCCAACCACTGCCAATTTGGCAACTGCTGGCTAAGGCCAGCACCACTGGTCAGAGTTCTGCGGCATCTGCCCTGCAGCCAGCGCAATTGGCCATCGTGCCGGCATACCGGCCCGGGATGGAAACCGAAGACATTCTCGATCACGAACTTTCCCCGCTGCATTACGGCGGCGATGCCGTTCCGCCATCGTTAAAAAACGAAACCTGGGCAGCAATAGTTTCCGAAGCCATCTTCGGTGCCGAAAATCCCCCGCGCTATGTGTTGCTGCTCGGCCTGGACCACTGGCTTTTGTTGGACCGCTATAAATGGCCCAACAACCGCGCCTTGCGTTTCGACTGGGTTGACATCCTCGACCGCAAAGACACGGCCACCTTGCAGGCCGCCGCTTCACTTTTGCACCACGACAGTTTGGCCCCGGGCGAGGGCATCAGCCTGCTTGAAAGCCTGGACGAAAACGCCCACAAACACGCCTTTGGTGTCAGTGAAGACCTCAAACACGCCCTGCGGGAAGCCATTGAACTGCTCGGCAATGAAGCCGCCGACCAGCTGCGCAAACAAGCGTCCGACTCCAAAAAGGGCTTTTTCAGCGGCAAAGACCAACTTGACCCCGCCGATCTCAGCCTGGAATGCCTGCGCATGGTCTACCGGCTGCTGTTCATGTTCTACATTGAGGCCCGGCCCGAGCTGGGCTATGTGCCCATTGCCAAAAGCGAGGTTTACCTCAAGGGCTACAGCCTGGAATCCTTGCGCGAGCTGGAGATGCAACCGCTCAACACGCCCCATGCGCGTGACGGCTTTTACTTCGACGCCACCCTGCGCCGCCTGTTCAGCCTGGTGGCCAATGGCTGCGGGTTCGAGAATGCAGCCGGTGAGCAAAAGCACCTTGCAGAAGCCTTGGCCGGTGCCAAAGACACCTTTGCTCTGGCCCCGTTGGACAGCCGCCTGTTTGACGAAACCACCATGCCGCTGTTGGCCAAGGTGCGTTTCCCCAACCATGTGTGGCAAACCATCATCCGCCTCATGTCGCTCACCCGTGGCAAGAAAGGGGGGGCAGGGCGGGGCCAACGTCGTGGCCGCGTCAGCTACCAGCTGCTGTCTATCAACCAGTTGGGCGCGGTTTACGAGGCCTTGCTCAGCTATCGCGGCTTCTTCGCCGCTGAAGACCTGTACGAGGTGCAACCCGCCCCCAAAAAGGCTGGCCGCAGCGCCCCGGATGAAGATGACGAAGGCGGTTCAGACGCTGGCGATGCGGATACAGACGGTGATGATGCTGACGATAGCTCCCAAAACAATAGCGCCTCCCGAAAACCCAACGGGGGCTCTGGCTCAGATTTGCTTGAAAACGCCTGGTTTGTTCCCTCCAGCCACCTCAGCGACTACAAAGACGACGAACGTGTTTACGACGTCAATGAAGCAGGCCACCGTCAGTTGCGCAAGCACCCGCGTGGCAGCTTCATCTACCGCCTGGCCGGGAGAGATAGGCAAAAGAGCGCCAGCTACTACACCCCCCAGGTGCTCACCCGCTGCCTAGTTAAATACGCGCTCAAAGAGCTGCTGGGTAGCGACCGCGTTCAATGCGCCGATGACATCCTGACCATCACCGTCTGTGAGCCCGCCATGGGCAGCGCCGCGTTTTTGAACGAAGCCGTCAACCAGTTGGCCGAGGCATACCTGGAGCGCAAGCAAACCGAGCTGGGCAAACGCATCCCCCACGACGACTACCCGCAAGAGCTTCAAAAAGTCCGCATGTACCTGGCCGACCGCAATGTGTTCGGTGTGGACCTGAACCCAGTGGCCGTGGAGCTTGCCGAGGTGTCCCTGTGGCTCAACGCCATTTACGGCGAACCCACGCAAGACAAAGATGGCAACCCGCTGCCCGTCAAACCCGCCCGCGTGCCCTGGTTTGGCTACCAGCTGTTTGCGGGCAACAGCCTCATTGGTGCGCGCCACCAAGCCTACCGCCCCGGTGGTCTCAAGCGCGGTGCCAAACCCGCCTGGCATGAAGAACCGCCAAGGGATTGCAGCCAAGCCAACCCCCGCCAGCAGGATGAGATATGGCACTTCTTGCTGCCCGACCCCGGCATGGCCAACTACACCGACAAGGCCGCCAAAGCCCTGTACCCGGAAGACTTCAAACGCCTGGCCACCTGGCGCAAAGAGTTCAACAAGCCACTAGAATCACACGAGGTAGGCCGCCTGCAGCAGCTCAGCAAGTGCATTGACGACCTGTGGGCCGAGCATACAGCCGCCCTGGCGCGAGACCGGGAGCGCACCGAAGACTACTTAACGGTGTGGCCCCATGACCAATTTCAAGCCAAATCGGCCTCTGGCCCCCTAGAACAGAGCGAAAGTAGCTACTCAAAAAATAGCAAAAGTGGCGACAAATTTCACGCCATCAGTCGCGCCCAGAAAGAAGCCATCCGCCGCCAAGGCCTCCTCAATGCCGATGGCGACTTGGCCACACCGTATCGCCGTTTGAAACTGGTGATGGATTACTGGTGCGCCCTGTGGTTCTGGCCAATCACCCAAAGCACCACCTTGCCCAGCCGCGAAGCCTGGTGGATGGAGGTGGGGGCCATTCTGGAAGGAAGCATCGTTGACTTGGACCAACAGCCCAGTCTGGATCTGCGCCCCACCGAGCCCGAAGCCCCCCAAGTCATTTTTCATGAAGTGCAACCCGTGTTTGAGGGCTTCGAGACCCAACTGCCTTTAAGCCAGGCCGCTGACCAACCCAACCTGCACGACAAGCTGGGTCAGTTGCGCATCAGCAAACTGCGTCAGCACTTTGCCCGCATTCCGCAGGTGGAAGAAGTGGCAGAGGCTCGGCGTTTTTTGCATTGGGATTTGTGCTTTGCGGACATTTTGTTGAAACGGGGTGGGTTTGATCTTTTGTTGGGGAATCCGCCCTGGCTCAAGATTGAATGGAATGAGGCCGGTATTTTGGGTGAGCGCAATCCGATATTCGCTATTCGCAAGATCAGCGCAAGCGACTTAACCGGGCTGCGCGCCAATGCCTTTAGAGATTCGGCTGGCTTACAAACTGCTTGGACGGAGGAGTTGCAAGAGGCTGAAGGCACGCAAAACTTCTTAAATGGGACACAAAACTATCCCCTTCTACAAGGTGTTCAATCAAACCTTTACAAGTGTTTTCTTCCATTAGCTTGGCGACTATTGAGTTCACGTGGCGTAACTGGATTACTTCATCCTGAGGGTCCGTATGACGATCCGAAAGGTGGGAAATTGAGGCACAACATTTACTCCCGTCTTAGAGCTCATTTTCAGTTTCAGAACGAGCTTAGTCTGTTCCCGATCGGGCACCAGTTTAAGTTTGGAATCAACATATATGGTGCACCGGTTTCACGGCCAAAGTTCAGCAACATTGCCAATGTTTTTGTTCCCACAACCATTGACGCTTGCTTTTCTCATGACGGGGGTGGTCTACCGGGTGGCATCAAAGACGCAGTTGGGAAGTGGAACACTGCTGGCCACGGTGATCGCATCGTCACGATTTCAGAGAAGTCGCTGGAGACATTCTCCAAACTGTACGATACGCCAGGAACGCCACCGCTTCACGCGCGACTGCCAGCATTGCATACGGCAGCTTTCGATAGTGTTTTGAAGAAACTTGCCGCGTATCCGAACAAGCTTAATGGCATTGGCGATAACTATTACTTTGCTGAGATGTGGGATGAGACTGGTGCTCAAAAGGATGGGACCATCACTCGGCGTTCGGTTCACGAGACTGGGTTTCCCGAAGATGCTCAATCGTGGGTTTTGTCTGGCCCACATTTCTTTCTATGCAATCCATTTGCGAAAACTCCCCGCGGTGTTTGCACTGAAAAGGGCCACTATGACTCTATCGACTTAGAAGGCATGCCTGAGACATACATTCCTAGAAGCAACTACAAGCCCATGGCAAGCAAGGTTGAGTATCAACGACGACTTTCGCGAGTGAGTTGGATAGAGGAGGGGGAGACCCTAAAGAAGCCGTTAACTGACTACTATCGGCTTGCCTTTAGGGCGATGATTGCCAGTTCTTTGGAGCGAACCCTAGTGGGAGCTGTCGTGCCTAAGGGCTGTGCACATATACATGGTGTTCAAACAACAGCTTTTAAAAATGTTTCTGACCTGGTTTCAGCAGGGTGCTGCACGGCATCTGTTGTTGCGGACTGGTTCATAAAGTCATTGGGCCGTAGTAATTTGCATGGTACGTGGTTACAGCTTCCACGAATTCCAACACCTCCAGCCTTAGCTAGTCGATACTCAGCGCTGAATTTTTTAACTATTCAATATTCTGATTTGTGGGGACAGGTCTACGACCTTGCCTTCACCGACCAAAGCTGGAGCCAGCCCGACAACCCGCGCCTGCCGCAAAACTTCTGGCAAAACCTCACCAGCGATTGGACGCGCCATTGCGCCCTGCGCAGTGACTACGCCCGCCGCATGGCCCTGGTCGAAATCGACGTGCTGGTCGCCCAGGCGCTAAGCCTCACGCTCGATGAGCTGCTGCTGATCTACCGCGTGCAGTTCCCGGTGATGCAGGGCTACGAGCGCGACACCTGGTACGACATCACGGGCCGTATCGTCTTTACCAACAGCAAAGGCCTGGTAGGAGTCGGCCTGCCCCGCAAAGGCAGCCGTTCGTCTCCCAAAACCAAAATCACCACCCCCGACGGCAAAGTGCGCCCCGGCAACCACGGCTGGGAAGACCTGTACAAAGACGGCCAGTGGCTGGTGCCCGATGGCACCGTCGTCACCATGGAAGTCACCGACGACACCCTGCCCGGCGGCCCCCGCCAAGTCACCCGCACCTTCAAAGCCCCATTCGCCCGAGCCAGCCGTGAGGACGACTACCAGGTAGCTTGGGAATTTTTTGAGGAAAATAAATGATGAAATATGCCTCCAGCCCTCGTTTTATATACGTAATAAGCTATTTTTATAATAGCGTTTTTGGCGATAAATCCTGTTTTTCGCCAGCTATCAGTATCATGAACACACCATTGCAACTGCAGGAGTATTGACATGCAAGCCATCGAACTCGCCACCTCGATTTCAATGCAGGGCGGCATTGCGCTACCGTCCAATTTCAAAGCCCTTTATGGACGGAATGCCCGCATGATTCTGCTGATTGAAGATGATGTGGCGCTTGCCCCGCAACCACCCACCCGACTCGAACGACAAGCAACCATGCGGAAAGCGCTGGCGGCTGTGGCGCAGGCGGGTACGTTTGCCCACGTTGACGATGCCTCTGCCTGGCAACGCGAGGTGCGCGCTGATCGCCCACAACCTGGCCGCGAGGACTGATTCACATGTGGCTTGTTGATAGCAATATCCTGATTCGCGCTGCATCAGCGCCAAACCATCCCTTGCAAGAGTGGCTGCAAAACCAATTGCCAGCCATATCGGTCGTCACCCGTATTGAGGTGCTTGGGTTTCACCGTTTGCGACCTGATGAGGATATTTTGCTGCGTGTACTTTTGGCATCCTTTGACGAATATCCCATTAGTCAACAAACTGCCGCGCTGGCCATTGACCTTAGACGTCAGCGAAAAATGTCTCTGGGCGATGCACTGATTGCCGCTACCTGCCTAGAGCACGGCTTGAAGCTGGCAACCCGCAACACCAGCGACTTCGACTGGATTGCCGGGTTGACCGTGGATGGCTTGGCTGGCTTAGCAGCATGATGTCCGAGGGCAAGAGCGTGGAACTCGTCGTGCGTTAAGCCCCTCAACGCCGTCCTGGGGAGGATACGGTGCAGAAATATTCAAAGGACCAGCATGACACAAGCGTCCACCTAAAACAATAACCAGCCAATTTCATGCTTCCATCACTTTTAGCCCGAGACATCCAGCAAGGTCTGCAGCAATTCCTGATCACTGGCTTTGAGCCTTCTGACGACTTCATGCATGGGCTGATGCGTCGGTTTGTGAAAGACCAGGCAGGTTGGCTCAAAGGGCCGTATTTGCAGGTGGGCTTGCCATTCACCACCGGTAAAGCTGGGCGCCAATTCTTCAACGGTTTTGAGACAGAGTTTCCCGGGCATAGCCATCAAGAGGCTGCTTGGACACGCTTGTCAAACCAGCACCTGGCCGACCACACCCTGGTAGCTACTGGCACTGGCAGTGGTAAAACCGAGTGCTTTTTATACCCGGTGTTGGAGCACTGCGCCCGCATGCTCAAGGCTGGTGGTGCTGACAGCAGTGGCATCAAGGCGCTGGTGATCTACCCCATGAACGCCTTGGCGAGTGACCAAGCCCGCCGTTTTGCACAACTGGTGGCCGGCACACCTGCTTTTGCGGGTTTGCGTGTGGGTTTGTATGTGGGCGGGTCGGTTGGCGAACCAGGTCAGGGCATGGTGATGACCCCCACCACTGTGATTACTGACCGGGACACCTTGCGCAAAAACCCGCCAGACATCTTGTTGACCAACTACAAGATGCTGGACTATTTGTTGCTTCGCCCCAAAGACCGCAAGCTGTGGGAGCGCAACACGCCCACGACCTTGAAGTATTTGGTGGTGGATGAGTTGCATACCTTTGATGGCGCCCAGGGCACTGACCTGGCGTTGTTGCTGCGCAGGTTGAGGGCACGACTCAAAACCCCACCAGAGCATTTGATTTGCGCTGGTACCTCGGCCACCTTGGGTGGTTCATCAGATACAACGGCATTGCGTGATTACGCCCGGCAAATTTTTGGGGCATCGTTTGGGCCAGAGTCGGTCGTCATAGAAAACCGTCAATCGGTGGGCGTCTTCCTGGAAGATGCTTTTGTTGAGTTCATGTTCCAAAGCCCACCCGATTTAGTGGCTATTTTGGATTCTGCCCAGTTCAAAACCCCGGCAAAGGCGGTTGCCAATTGGTTTGCGCTGTTCTTTCCAGACGAACCCCAGCCTGTAGATGTGTTGGATGTGAGATGGCGGATCCAGCTCAGCGACTGTTTAAAGCGCCATATCCTGTTTGTCAATTTACTCAAACAGTTGAAAGGTGGCGTCGTTCACTATGACGACTTGACCGAGCGCTTGCAAAAAAACCTGCCCGTAGCCGCCAGACCCCAAGTGCGGGAGGTGTTGGATGCCTTGCTTGTTTTGGTCGCTTGGGCCAGGTTGCCAGGTGTCACGCCAGAGAGACCCATACCGCTGGTGAGTTTGAGATTGCAACTTTGGATGCGTGAGTTGCGCCGCATGGTTGCAAAGCTTGCATTGGACGCTGACGATGTGCGATTGCGCAGTTCTGCCGATGTAGCCGCCAACCCAGATGGCGTGTATTTGCCCATGATTCAGTGCAGCGAGTGCCACACCACCGGCTGGCTGTCGCGCTTGGTGCAGGGCAGCAACAAGCTGTCCACCAAGTTGGATGAGATTTACAACACCTGGTTTGCCGGTCGACCAGAAGCCACTCGCCTTTATGCGGCAACAAGCGTGAAACGGCCGCAGGTTGAAGGCGTGTTGCAACACGCCTGTGTGGCCTGTGGCAACTTGCAACAAGCCCCCGGTACCTGCCAGGCTTGTGGTCAGCAAGACTTGCTGGCGGTTTATAAAGTGATTGCCCAACGCAGCTTTTCGATTGGTCAGGTGCAGCACACGCGCCATGACAGCACCTGCCCAGCCTGCGGCAACCGTGACCGGCTGCTTTTGTTGGGTGCCCGCAACGCAACGCTGGGGTCTCAAGTGGTCGAGCA
>JAUXQA010000025.1 GCA_030683195.1 Rhodoferax sp.
GCAGCGCCAACAAATCTCGGATGGCACGGCGACAGCCAAAGCGCCTGATTACAGCCTCAAGCGCTGGACGGCATTGACGCGATTTCTGGATGATGCTCAGGTGCCCATTGATAACAACTGGATCGAGAACCAGATTCGCCCAATTGCCATTGGTCGTAATAATTGGATGTTTGCCGGTTCGTTGCGCGCCGGACAGCGCGCCGCTGCAGTGATGAGTTTGATTCAGAGCGCCAAGCTCAATGGGCATTGTCTGTATGCCTATCTCAAAGATGTGCTGGCTCGCCTACCCACGCACAGGAACAGCCAGATTGAAGAACTGTTGCCGCATCGCTGGCGACCCACCCAGACTTAAACGCGATCTCTTGCCATCAGGGTACTAGTGGGGCAAGGTGTGTTGGCCAGCCGCTTACCCAATTCCACCCGGTTTTTCTCTCTGTTCTCAGTCAGCCTCTTGACTGTTCAAGAGGCCATTTCCAATGAAATCAACAACTTACGCGGGGGTGGTTTACAAGTTGAAATTGGTGGGCGGTAGCGACTGAGAATTGAGAATGCGTAAAATACGAGCGTTTTGCCACCACGTCCACAGTATTTTGATGTGTTTCGGAAACGGGCCCAGACGAAAGGTCAGTCCAGTTCAACCCTGTTACCGGCGCAACGGCGGGCTACTACCGACTGGGTACCGATACCTCGGTCAGTTTGCCGTTCATCAGCTTGAAGTGGAAGTTGGCGTAGACCGGCTTGGACCACAGGTCTTTGTCGGTCAATTCACGCTGAAACGTCGGAACATCAACTTTCACCCTGGCGTCGTACGCCCCATCGCCTAAAAGTGCGCTGTTGGCTGAATAGTGCAAACCGCTACTGCCCCACATCGGAGGCAATATCAGTGTGGAGGTCTTCCCCGTCGATGCATTGGTTGCTTCAAACGTAACGTTCGCATAGGGAATGCGCGTCTTGGTTTTTGGATCATCGAGCTTCAATTCCACGTGGTAGCGCTCATCCGCAGCGGGTGAGTGTGCCCCCCAAACTGGCGGGGTACCCATGGCCATCCACATCGCCTCGGCGCCTTCAAGTTCCAACTGCAGCACCATACCGCTGGTTGCTACACGGCCGATGAGCACCGCTTTCTTCACATGGTCCGCCGCGACTGCAAGCGCCTTAACCTGGGCTTTGACGGGAGGGGCTGGCGCTGCTTGGGACCATGCGGTGGCGCAGGCAGCGCTTAAAGCGACGGCCCATATTGTTTGAGTAAGGTGTGACATGGGTTGCCTCTCAACCCGCCATGGCGCTGCAAGCTGCAGCGCAGAGTTTGCAGGCCTCTGCGCATTTCTGGCAGTGATCCATCTCGTGTTTTGCGCATTCGGTGCTGCACGCTTGGCAGGCTTGGGCGCACAAAGCGCAGATTGCGTCCCGGTGTGCGCCTTGACGCGCGATGGAGGCTGCTGCCAGGCGACAAATATCGGCGCACTCCAGGTCCAAAGCAATGCAGTGGGCCATCGGCTTTGGCTGTTCTTCATTCAAGCAGGCAGTTGCGCATTGGAGGCACGCAGCAGCACACTCGTTGCAGGCGCGAAGACATTCAATTTCTTTTTGGCTCAACATGTTTTTTCCTTTGGAGTCTGCCGAAGATGCGGCACCGGAATCTTCCCCAGAACGAAGCGGTTTGTCGGTGCGTCTGCGTACAAAGGCTGGGTGGGGTATGCAGCGTCTCACAGGCCACTGCAATAGGTTTGCGCGTGCTGCCGCACAGACTGCGGCTAGATGCAGGTGTAACTTCAATAATGCGGATTCCGAACTGTGGTGTGCGATGCGGCCGCTGACGGCGTGACGAGCACTTACGCACTTTTTTTAACACTCTAACTCTTCATTTCAATAGGAAATATTCATGAAAAATTTACTTGTCATCGCGCTTGGGTCGGCGCCTATGCTGACCCCAGGCGTCTCTTTTGCGCAGAGCGACAACATGATGAGCGGTGGCGCGTGGGGCAACAGCTGGATGGGCGGCTACGGCGGAATATGGATGCCGATTTTGATGATTGTTGTGGTCGTTGCGCTTGTAGTGTGGATTGTTAAACAAAAGAAGTGACCGGCGTCCGAAAATCTGCACAACACTGCGCGGTGCCCGGCATGACGGGCCCGAGCGCAGGTGAAAATGGGTGCGGGGCCACGTCCCACGCAGGACTGCTGGCACGGCTGGAGGGGCTGTCTTGGCCGCTAAGTTCTTGCGGAGTCGGAAAGTTATTTATGCATCAAAGAAAATCGAGGTGACCCATGTACTACATCGTTGAAACCCAAAAATCATTCCACCAAGCGTCCGAAGACCTTTCGTCGGCAGTGATTCGCAATGGCTTTGGGGTTCTGCATATCCACGACTTGGGGGCCACACTTCGCAGTAAAGGCATTGCATTTGAGGAAGAGTGCAAGGTCTTTGAAGTCTGTAATCCGACCCAAGCTGCAAAAGTTTTGTCTACCGACATGCGCTTAAATATGGCGCTACCGTGTCGCATTTCTGTGTACACGGAGAAAGGCCAAACGAAAATCGGTTTGATCAAGCCAGTGCCTATGCTTTGCTCGCTGTCGCAGGACGCGGCGCTGGTTCAAGTTGCCAAAGAGGTTGAGGAAAAAACCATCGCAATGGTTGACGAGACGAGGTAGACACCCCTCAGCTCCCCAAAAGGCCATGACTTTATTTGCGCAGCAAATGGAATTCATTCCATGGACGAGCTTTTCTTGCATCATGCAGCGTTACGGATCCCAACGTCACCATCCACACCAATGCCGTCACTACCGAAATAACCAGTGCCAAGGGGGAAGGGCACGCTCGATCTGAGCGCGTTTGACCATTTGATTCGGCATTGATCTAAGCGTTGCGCTCTGGCCGAACTGGGGTACATGTTGAATTTGGCTTAAAGCACCAAAAGACGAAGCCTGGAACGATGAACCATTGCGCGAGTGGTGAAAGTCCGATGCCCCACACTGTAGGCATCAGGCTTGAGTAAGACCAAGCGCGCGTCACAACGGTGTTGTTCCATTCACTGAACACCGTGTAGGCAATTCCCAGGGTGCCTGCAACTATTGCCACCGTCAGGTATCCCACTCGGGGCCAGTTTCTTGACCCAACCAAAATCAGTGCGACGGTCAGACTCAATGAAGCAATCAATACGTCACCAACCGTGCAGTGCACCACCGCAAATCCAATAGCCGAAAACGTGCTTTCGCCCCATAAGGTATACAGAGGCAACTGCAGTATTTCCCAACCCAAGTTCAGGGCTGTAGTAGGCGCGAAGAATTGAAGAATCAATTTGCTTCGCGTCAGCGAAATGTGGAGCAGCTGTGATTGGTCAAACATGGAAACGCCTCAGCTGATATAGATCAATATGTGACCCACTTGCAGTGGCTACATTAAATCGCTCGCAATAGTAAATATTCAGCTGAACTTTTAACTCCATGAAGTCTTTCTTCAACAGTCGGAACACACGATACACCGCAATGGTGATGGCGTTCGTTTGGCTGATGACATTGGGCATCGGTTTTGCCAATGCATGTCTACTTGGCGAGGCTCTGGGACACCATGCGCCTACAGCGCAAGTTCAAGCAACGCATCATGAAGATGTTGATGGCCAGGCACTTGAGTCCGAGAAAGCAGTTTGTCTAACGGTTTGTGAAGTGGAAAAAACTGCGGTTGTCAAGTTCAAGCAAGCAAACGTTCCTTCGGATTTGCAAGCAGCTCCAGTCGTGCATTTTCCCGCTCTCACTGTTACGGTGCTCGATCTCAATGATCGTTCTGAGCCGTCAGTAGTCCCCGACTGGCGTGAGCCACCTGTGTCGATCCGCTTTCTGCGGCTGACAATTTAAATCTC
>JAUXQA010000026.1 GCA_030683195.1 Rhodoferax sp.
TGGTGCTGGCGCTGGCCGGAGTGGCTATTTTGGCGGTAGCGCACCACCGTTTTTGGTTACTGGCGGGGGCCTTCTCTGGGTTTTTGCTGGTAGCGCCTGTGCTGGCCACCAGCTTGTATGCCTTGAGCCGAGCACTGCAACGTGGCGAGCCAGCAGGCATGGGTGTGGTCCTTAAAACCTGGCTGAACTGGCAAAACAGCCATGTCAACAAATGGGGCAATGACTACTGGTGCCTGGTGCAGTTTGGTGCCTTGCTGGCCCTGGCTGGCACCGGCTGGGTGCTGACCTCTGCGGCGCTCATTACCTTGTTGGCTCCGGTGCCGATTGCCACACCCCTGGACTTCATCCGTCATGTGGTGCTGGCACCCACTGGATACTTGTTTGAGTTGTGGCTGGCGATTGGCGGCGTGTTGGCCGCGCCTATTTTTGCATCGACTGCGATTGCCATCCCCTTGCTGCTGGACCGACGGGTCTCGCTGATGCATGCGGTGCTCACAAGCTGGCAGGTGGTGTTGACCAACCCATTGCCCATGGCGTTTTGGGCTGCCATGATCATGGGTTTTACTTTTTTGGGTCTGGCGACGCTTTTGTTGGGGTTGATTGCGATCATTCCCATGCTGGGTCATGCCAGTTGGCATGCTTACCGTGACCTGGTTGATGTGTCGGACCTTCCTGAGCGTGGCGTGCAGGTCAAGGGAGCGCGCTGATGTTTGGCTTCAACGAGGAACAAATTGCGGCCTTCGGGCTGAGCTTTGGCGTGGGGGGCTTCATGCTCTACATGCTGTTCATCATCGGCCAGTTGGCTTGGGAGTCGAAGGCAGGCAAGTTCGGCACCTTTGTCATCTTTTTGGGCCTGGCCTTTGGCATGGTCGGATTTGTCGCCAAGTACCTGATTCAGTGGGCCATGGACATCAAGTAAGGGCCAGGAAAATGCCTCGGATGCCTTCGCTGTCCCGCTTCTGTGCGTCTTCTTCAAAGCCGAGTTCTTTGGCCAGGTTCAGCATTCGGTCGTTGTAATCCAGCACGGTGGCCACCAGGCGCTGGGTGCCTTGGGCGCGCAGGTAGCCAATCAGCTTGTTCATGAGCAAGAGCCCCAAACCACTGCCCTTGAGGTCGGAGCGCACGATGACGCCAAACTCCGCATCGCGGTTGTCGGGGTCGGTCATGGCGCGCACCACGCCCAGGGTTTGGGGCTGGCCGTTGGTATCTTGAGCGATGGCCACAAACGCCATCTCGCGGGCATAGTCAATTTGCACCAGCCGGGCAAGTTCGCTGCGCTCCATGGTGCGCTTGCTGTAGAAGACCCGCATGCGCACGTCTTCGGGGTCCAGGTGTTGCAAAAACTCCGTGTGCAAGGCCTCATCTTCGGGCTTGATCGGGCGCAGGCACAGACTTTGCCCCTGCCACTGCACCGTTTCTTCCAGATGGGACGGGTAAGGGCAGATGGCAAAGTTGGCGGCGCCGGCCGGCCCCTTGGCGTTCAGGCGGATGCGCGCATCCAGGGCTACAGCGCCCTCAAAGTTGACGATCAGGGGGTTGATGTCCAACTCCGCAATTTCAGGCACCTCGGCCAGTAGTTGCGATACAGCAATCAGCACGCCGTGCAGGGCCGCCTCATCCACCGCAGGTGTGTCACGCCACCCGGCCAGCAAGCGCGAAACCCGGGTGCGTGACACCAGGGCCCGAGCCAACGGTACGTTCAGGGGGGGCAAGGCCACAGCCCGGTCTGCCATGACTTCTACAGCAGTGCCCCCTTGCCCAAACAAAATGACCGGGCCAAACACGCTGTCGATGGTGCTGCCCACAATCAGTTCCTGGGCATGTTGGCGCCGCACCATGGTTTGCACGGTAAAACCTTGCAGGCGCGCCTTGGGGTGCTGGCGCTGGATACGGGCCAGCATGGTTTGCGCGGCTTCACGCAGATCGGCCTCGTCCTGCAGATTGAGCGCCACGCCGCCCACGTCAGACTTGTGCGAGATATCGTCCGACAAAATTTTGAGAACCACCGGAAAACCAAGGGTCCTGGCCCCCTGCACTGCCGCCTCTGCCGTGGCCTCCACGCGCAGGGTCGGCACCACGGCAATGCCGCAGGCGTCCAGCACGGCTTTGGCCTCGGGCTCACTCAACATCTCGCGGCCGGCCGCCAGCGCGCCATCCACCACAGCCCGGATGGCAGGCACATTGGGCCGTTTGCCGGGTTCGGTGGCTGGGGGGGCCTCGGTCAGCTCAAGCTGGTTGCGCCGGTAACTGGTCAGCAGGGAGAAGGCCCGCACCGCTTGCTCAGGCGTCTCAAAACTGGCCACACCGGCATCCTGAAATATCTGGCGCGCCTCTGCCACGGCTTTGTCACCCAGCCAGCAACTCATGACGCGCGCAGGTGTCAGGGGCTCATGCGCCACGAGTGGCACCAGGGCGCGCGCAATGTCGGCGCTGGGCACGATGGCTGTGGGGGCGTGGATGAACAACACGGCGCCGCAGGCGGGGTCGCTGGTAATGATTTTTAACGCCTGCTCGTACCGCGCCACGGGGGCGTCGCCAATGATGTCCACCGGGTTGCCCCTTGACCAGTTGGCGGGCAGCACGGCGTCCAGTTGTTTGAGGGTGGTCTCGCTCAGGGTGGCCAGTGGCACGCCTTCATGGGCGGCGGCATCTGCGGCCATGACCCCTGCGCCGCCGCCATTGGTCAGGATGGTGATGGCTTCGTGGCCGTTGGTGCGAAAGCGCGACAGCGTTTCGGCAGCCAGAAACAGCTCCTGCAAGGTGTTCACCCGCAGCATGCCGGCGCGGCTGATGGCGGCGTCAAATACCCTGTCGGACCCTGCCAGCGCCCCGGTGTGGGAGGCGGCTGCCAGTTGGCCCTGGGGTGAGCGGCCGGCTTTCACCACGATCACCGGTTTATTGCGTGCGGCTGCCCGCGCCGCGGACATGAATTTTCGGGGTGACTCAATGGATTCTGTATAGAGCAGGATGGCGCGCGTTTTGGGGTCGCTGGCCAAAAAATCCAGCATGTCGCCGAAGTCCACGTCAGCATGTTCACCGAGCGACACAAAGTGAGAAAAACCAATACCCCGGCCCTGAGCCCAGTCCAGCATGGCCGTGACCAGCGCGCCGGATTGCGATACAAAGGCCAGTTCGCCCGGCAGGGCGTCAATGTGCGAGAAGCTGGCATTGAGCCCCTTGTGGGGTGCCAGCAGGCCAATGCAATTGGGCCCGAGGATGCGCAACAGGACTTTTTGTGCAGCTTTGAGCATGGCCTGCTTTTGTGCTGCGCTCATGCCCGCGGTGAGCACCACGGCGGCGCGTGTGCCCAGGCGGCCCAGTTCTTCAATCAAGCCGGGGACCGAGGCCGGCGGGGTGCAAATCACGGCCAGTGCAGGTACTTCGGGCAAGTCGGACGCCCGTGCAAACACCGGATGTCCGTCCAGGTCGCGGTGTTTCAGATTGACGGCATACAGGTGGCCAGCATAGCTGCCCTGGCTCAGGTTGTGCCAGACCGTGGCACCCACGCTGCCTGTGCGCAAGGAGGCACCAAAAACGGCAATCGATTCCGGATCAAAAAGGGCGTCAAGATGGCGAATGCTCATGGGTCGCTCCGGTGGGTTTCAAGATTCAGCCGACGGCGCGCACCCCGATCAGCAGGCCGTGCAGCCACAGCGCCACCACCATCCAGGCGGCCGTGCCCAGAATGACGGTGATGCCGGTGGCGCGGGCTGTGCCGGACGGGTAATGTGTCCCGGCTGCCCGGTCACGCCGGCGTGCAGCAATGAAATCAAGCACACCCCAAGCCAGAAAAGACCCAAACAACGCGACATGCGCCAGGTTGCCATTGGCCAGCAGATGCGCCACGGCCCAGGTCTTGACGCCTAGAACCATGGGGTGGTGCAGCCGGGCCTTGATGTGGTTGCTTGGCACATAGGCTGCAACCAACAAGATGAATGCGCCCAACGTCAGCAGAGATGCCAGGTGGCGCAGTGCCACTGGCGGGCTCCACAACTGGATGGGCTGCTGGCGCGCCAGGCCAAAACCCCACACGATCAATCCCAGGCCCAGCATCGAGAGGACGCAGTACAGTCCTTTCCATGGCAAGGGTCCGATACGCGCCACTGTGCGGGTGCGCCAGTCGTCGGCCACGATGCGCACCGAGTGCACACCCAAAAAAATAACGAGGCCCAGCAGCAGATAGTTCATGTTCGGCTCAAGTGGTGATGAGTATTAACGGGCGTGCCCGTGTCAGGCCCCCAAGACCCGGTTTTTGCCGGCTCGTTTGGCCAGGTACATGGCTTGGTCGGCTCGGCGAATGGCGTCATGTCCAGTTTCATTGGACCCCAGTTGGGCCACGCCTGCACTGAAGGTAATCAATACTTTCTCGGTTCCTGCCAAAAAGAAACGCCGGGTGAGCTCCCGCTGGAGGCGGGTCATGGCTTCAATGCCGCTTTCCAACGCGGTGTCGGGCAGCAGCAGCACAAACTCCTCGCCGCCATAGCGCGCCAGGGTATCCTGGGGGCGCATGGCCTCGCGCGCTACGGTGGCCAGATGCGTCAACGCTGCGTCGCCGGTGGCGTGCCCTAGTTTGTCGTTGAGCGCCTTGAAGTTGTCGATGTCCAGCAAGGCCATGCACAAGGGGGTGTCTTGTCGACGCACTTTGGAGAGCTCGCGCTCAAGTGCCTCGTCGAGTCCCTGGCGGTTGAGCGCACCCGTCAGGGGGTCGTGCCGGGCCTGGGCACTGACGCGGTCCAACTCGCGGTGCAGTTTGGCGATCTCCGCCTCGGTGGTTTGGGCCTTCTCGCGCATGCCGCGTAATTCGTCACGGGCGGTCAGGCTGTCGTGGGCCATGTTGCGGGTGGCGCCGACCAGGTCCTTCAAGACCGGCGCAATGTCGGTGAGGCTTTTGGCTTGCTCGATCAACCGCGCATTTTCTTCCATCTTGCCCTGAAAGGCGCCTGTGGATTCAGCCATTTGAGACAGCCGTTCCACGAAGGTGGCCAGCATCTGGCGCATCTCCTCCTGAGCGGCCAGGGCATGGCCCTTGGCCTCGGTTTGCTTGAAGATGACATCTTTCAGACGGCGTTCCACGTCGTCAAGCCGGCGCAGGGTGAGCGGCGGGCTGCAGGCGGTCATGACCGCATCAATTTGCCCTTTGAGCCACTGATCGTCCAGACTGAGTTGGCCAATGTTCTCGATGATCAGGTGCAGCAGTTTGAGCAGCGTCTGCTTGATTTCGGCCTGGTCTTCCGCTGCAAATGAGAGGCGATGCCCAAAATTGCCCAGCATGAGCTTGACTGCCACGGCATCGGCGTTAGGCTGGCGCATGGCTTTGAGCAATGACTGTGTTTGTTCGTTGAACCGGGCGTCGTCGTGGCCCAAAGCGGGCAGCGCGTATTCAATCAGGCGGGCGATTTGTTCAAAAAACTCAGGTGTCAGGGCGGGAGAACCCGAAGACGAATGTGCCGTTGGGTCAGAAACCGTGGCGACTGCGCTCCTTGCATCCACTGACACGGGATCTGGTGCCGGTGGACTGAAACCACCGTAAGCCATCAGCGCGTTTTTGACCCCTGTCCAGCTGAGTTGTCCGATGGCTGAGTCGAGCAGGCCGCGCTGGCGCTGTTGTCCAGGCGTCTTGGTGGGCAGGGACTGAGAGATGTCCCGCAGCCGCTCCACAGGAAACGGGGGGTCGATGGGGATGCCAGCCACTTCGCAGTAAATGGCTTGGTAATTGGCGGGGGTGGGTGCCAGCTTGCGCACCGTCAATTGCTTGAGTGTTTCGCGGGCAATTTCAAACGGCTTCTTGTCAGTCATGATCGATTACTATCAAAATAGTAGCTGCGTAGGTATGTTTAACTCCGGCTGGAGATTGATTTGACCACCAATGAAGATGAACAAACCGATCCCATCAGTCATTGAGCGAATTCAGCATAACACCGCAGGATTGCTGACCGAACCTGATGACTTCATCCAAACATGGGCGCGAAGGCTTGCAACTCAAACGCCAAGCGAATAAGTGGCGTGAGAGCAGGCGCCCGCCCACGTCGTTCAGGCCGTCACTTGGGTGCGCTGGATTTTTTTGGGCGTGCAGTAGTCCGGGGCAACAGGGTGGAGATCAGCTTTTCGCAATCCTCCTCCGACATGTAGCGTGGCACCGGGTAGTTGATGTCAGCCTCGCGGCAGGCTGCTTTGGCCAGAGCGGGAATATCGGCTTTGCGCAGTTCGGCCAGTCGCTGTGGCAAGCCCAGATCATGGCTGAGCGCTTCAACCGAGGCAATGAACTTCTTTGCAAGCAACTCATGTGGTTCGCCCTGTGTTCCCACTTTGGCTTGCACGGCGAGCACAGCCAGCTTGTGTTGAACGCTGGTGCCGTAAAACCGCAGAACGTGGGGCAGTACGAGGGCGTTGGCCAAGCCATGGGGTGTGTGATACACAGCGCCCAACTGGTGCGCAATCGCATGGACGTAACCCACACTGGCGCGGGTAAACGCAAATCCTGCATAGGTGGCGGCCAGCGCCATATTTTCACGCGCGACCAGGTCCTGGCGGTGCTGGCAGGCGGTTCGCAGGTTACCAAAGACCATGGCTACGGCGGCCAGGGCCATGCGGTCGGTGTAGTGGGTCGACCACTGGCCAAGAAACGCCTCAATGGCGTGGGTCAGGGCGTCCATGCCAGTGGCAGCCGTGATGTCTGGCGGCAGTCCGGTCATCAAGGCAGGGTCAAGCGCCGCCATTCGGGGCACCAGCCGCGAATCGGTCATCACCAGTTTCTTGTGCTCCCCAGGGTCCGAGATGACGGCGACAACAGACACCTCGGATCCGGTACCCGCCGTGGTGGGCACGGCATACAAGGGCACAGGCGGATATCGACCCCGGAAGTATCCCACCAGTTGGCGCGGCGATTTCCCGTTGGCCGCGCACAAGCCAATGGCTTTGGCGGCATCCATCACCGAGCCGCCGCCCATGGCAATGATGGCATCACATTGTTCCGACTTAAACAGGGCGACGCCTTGCTCAATGAGTGGGATCGGTGCGTCCTGGGTGATCTCGGCAAACACCACGAAGGGTGTGCCGCCAAGAGTCAGGGCGTGGGTCAGGTCCTGGTACAAGCCCAACTGGGCGATGAGGGGGTCCGTGACCAGCAGGACCTTGTGGTGCGAAAAGCCTGCTATGGCCTGCCCCAGTCGTCCACTGGCGCCAGGCCCCACCAACAGGGTGGGCTGGGGTATGGGGACCAGGCGCGTCAAGACGCCGGCCACGCGCATGATGCCCGCCAGGCCCACTGAGCGACCCAAGTCGCCAATCAACTCTGAAATCACGATGGTCCTCCCCGCGCTGTTGCCGACAATCCAGTTTAGCCAGCGCGTGCAAAAGTGAGGTGCTGCAGTCGGTGCCAAATCAGGCTTGATTGATTATTCGCATGTAAAAGCGGCACTGTTTTTCCGACGATCAACCGATGAAGAGAGTCGTGAGCATCAGCTTGGGTAGCTCCCGCCACAATTTCCAGTTTGTGGCGCCGTTCATGGGTGAGAACATGAGCGTTCAGCGTGTCGGGGCGAACGGCAGTCTGGACACGGCCGTGAAGCTGCTCAAGCGTTGGGAAAAGCAGGCCACTGTGCTGGGTCTGGGTGTCGATGAAGATGCTCACCGCACGGGCTTGCGCTCTCCCACGGAGAGGACCCGTGGCCGTTTTACGGATTGCGTCAAGCGCATCCCGGTGACAACCGGGGGGGGTCTCAACGAAATCCTGCAAGAGTGGGCCATGCGCCATGTGCAAAACAAGTGGGAGGGCTATTTCAACAATGCCCGGGTGCTGTTTTTTTCGGGCTTGGGCAATTACAGGCTGGCCCTGGCCCTGTCGGAGTTCACCCAGAACCTGCAATTTGCCGACCCTCTGACGCAGTTGGGGGTTCCCAAGTTTTTGACATCCTTCCAAACGCTGGACCTGTATGCAGCGGGTGCGCACCAGGTTCTGGACTGGATCCCGACTGACGTCATGGCTTCAGGCCCCGCCCAGGCCTGGACCCGGTTTGTGTTGCGGTCGGCTATGCGCGAGGCCACAGTTATCGTCGCACCCGTGCACGCGCTGGATGATTTCGGGGCGCAGGAGTTGGCTGGCAAGACGCTGATCACCTCGTCGGTGAGTGAGGTGCGCCTGGCGCAGTTCCGAGACAAAGGCGTGTATCTGGTGGTGGATGGTGCCCAGAACCTGGCAGGTCATGTGTTGGGGCCGCATGTGCTGGACGCCATGATCCTGGCAGCCAGCAACAAGGCGGCCGATGAGCTGACGCAGGATGATTATCTGGAGATCATCGGCAGCGAGAAGATGGCGCCCCGGCTGCTTCACCCCTGTGGCTTCAAGCGTGTGAACCGCTTTGCGTTCGTCATTCACCCCTTGTCGCAAGAGTATTTCAAGATCGTCAAACCCGTTGACTGGCTGTCCAGGGTGTCGCCCCCTCTGGTGATGAATGTCTTGGAGAAGGCGCTGGCCTATGCGCCTCCTTTTGTGTATTCCAAGGTGACAGGCATCAAGTCGCCCACAGGTGTGGAAGCCGAAGGCTGGCTGATTTCGGTTGGCGGCACGCCCCGTGAAATCATGGCCCACAGCCCCGAATTTACCTACTACCGTTTGTTGGCTGCGGCTGAGATGGCCCGGCGTCTGGGGGCCCAGATCATGGGCTTGGGCGCGTTCACCAAGGTGGTGGGCGATGCGGGCGTGACGGTGGCCAAACGTGCGCCCCTGCCCATTACCACCGGCAACAGTTACAGCGCGTCTGGCGCTTTGTGGGCTGCGCACGATGCCCTGCTGCGGTTGCGACTACTGCCTGTGCCGCCCAAAGGCCAGAAGGTGAAGTTCAAGGCGATGGTGGTGGGCGCCTCGGGTGCGATCGGTTCGGTATGCGCCCGTTTGCTGGCAATGGTGGCCGAGGAGGTGTACTTGGTGTCGCCCGAGACTGCCAAGTTGCTGGCACTTAAAGAATCTATTTTGAAAGTGGCACCGGAGGCCAGGATTGTGTTGTCAGCGCGCGCCGACAAAGACATTGCTGACATGGACATGATCGTCACCGCCACCTCCGGTGCTGGCAAACAGGTGCTGGACATCATGAAGGTCAAGCCTGGCTGCGTTATTACCGATGTCGCTCGACCGTTGGACTTACCACCCAGCGAGGTGGCCCGGCGCCCGGATGTGCTGGTGATCGAATCCGGCGAGATTCACCTGCCTGGTGATGTTGAGATGAAAAATATCGGATTGCCCAAAAATGTGACTTACGCCTGCCTCGCAGAAACCATTGTGCTGGCCTTGGAGGGACGCTTTGAGAGCTACACCGTGGGCCGCCACATTGAATGGGAGAAAGTGCGCGAGATTTACAAATTAGGCCTCAAGCACGGCATGC
>JAUXQA010000028.1 GCA_030683195.1 Rhodoferax sp.
TTTTCTCTTGTGATGATTTTTTCATCGGTGTGAGGCGCTGTTTGTCGGCTGCGGGGGTCAGAGCAGCTGCGACACCAGCTTGAAATCTGCATCTTCGGGAAACGGCTTGACGTGAAAGCCCAAGCCCTTCATGAGCTTGAGCATGGTGGGGTTGTTGGCCAGTACCAGGCCTTCGATCTCGGTCAGGCCTTTTTCCCGGGCGAACTCCATGATGGACAACATCAAGCGCGAGCCCAGACCCCGGCCCTTGAAGTCATCTGCCACCACCAGTGAAAACTCGCAGCTGGCTCGGTCCGGATTGGTGATGTAGCGCGACACGCCCACCACCCGGGCGGTCTCCGTCATTTGCCCGTCTGCGCCCACACCACGCTCCCGGTGCACGGCCACCAGCGCCATCTCCCGGTCATAGTCAATCAAGGTGAAGCGCGAGAGCATGTTGGCGGGCAGCTCCTGCATGCTCGACACAAAGCGAAAGTAACGACTCTCGGGCGAGAGCTGGCGCACAAAAGCCTGCAACATGGTGGCGTCGTCCGGGTGAATCGGGCGCACCGTGTACTCACCCCCGCCCTGCAGCGGCCACACCTGCTCGTGCTGGCTTGGGTAGGGCAAGATGGCCAGGTGGTTGTAGTGGCGGGCCGAAGGGGGCGCGTTGTCAATGACAATGCGGGCATCCACCGCCACAGCCCCAAACTCGTCCACGATGATCGGGTTGATGTCCATCTCGCGTAACTGCGGGAGTTCACACACCATCTCCGAGACGCGCAGCAGCACCTGCTCCACCGCGTCCATCTTCACCGCCGCAGCGCCGCGCCAGTCGCCCAGGGTCTCGGCCACGCGGGCGCGCTCGATCAGGGAGCGAGCCAAAAACTGGTTCAGGGGCGGCAGCTCCATGGCACGGTCGTTCATCAGCTCGATCATGGTGCCGCCGGCACCAAACGCAATCACCGGGCCGAACGGATCGTCGGTGACCAGCCCAATATAAATCTCCCGGCCCCGCTTCTTGAGGGCCATGTTCTGGACGGTCACACCGTTGATACGGGCCTGCGGCTGCAGCCGGCTCACGGTCTGCATCATTTCCAGGTAGGCATCGCGAACCCCCACGGCTCCCTGGATATTGAGCGCCACGCCCTGCACATCCGACTTGTGGCTGATGTCGGGGGAGTCAATCTTGAGTGCCACCGGGAAACCCAGCTGGGTCGCGATCATGATGGCTTCATTGACGCTGCGCGCCAGAATCGTCTTGGTCACGGGAATGTGAAACGCCGCCAGCAGCGCCTTGGACTCCATTTCGGTGAGCACCTTGCGGCGCTCGGCCAGCACACTCTCGATGAGCATGCGGGCGCCTTCCACGTCGGGCTTGGCCAGGTCCGACATGGGCGGCGGGGTTTGCTGCAACAGCTGCTGGTTTTGATAAAAGGTGGCGATGTTTCCAAAGGCGCCCACGGCCGCCTCGGGTGTGCGAAAGGTGGGAATCGCCGCCTCGTTCAGGACGGAACGCGCCTCGCCCACGCTGGCGTCGCCCATCAGGCAGGTCAGCAGCGGCTTGCCCAAGTGCTTGTTCGCTTGCGCGAGGGCGGTGGCGATGGTGGCGCTGTCGATGCCAATCTTGGGTGAAAAAATCACCAGCACACCGTCTACCTGGCGCGCCTTGCCAGCGGCCTCAACGGCCGCCTTGAAGTGCTCTGGTCCGGCCTCCTCGGACACATCAATGAGATCACACAAAGACGCCAGCGGCGGCACTTCAGGCTTCAGGGCCAGCGCCTGCTCAGGCGTGAGGCAGGCCAACTGCAGCTTGATCTCGCTGATCCAGTCGGCCGCCAGCACACCGGGACCGCCGCCATTGGTCACCACCGCAAGGCGGCGCCCGACCGGGCGGTAGCGCGAGGCCAGACACTTGGCCGCCGAGAACAGCGCAACAAATGAGCGCACCCGCACCGCACCAGCCCGGCGCAGGGCCGCGTCAAACACATCATCACTCCCCACAATGGTGCCCGAATGCGTGAGCGCAGCCCGGTTGCCCGCTGATTTGCGCCCCGCCTTGAGCACCACCACCGGTTTGGCGTTGGCAGCAGCCCGCAGCGCACTCATGAAGCGGCGGGAGTTGGTGATGCCCTCCATGTACACCACGATGCTGTGGGTGTGTGCATCGGTGGCCAAAAAGTCCAGCACCTGGGCCAGATCAACCGCCGTGTTGGGGCCGAGCGAGACCACCGTGGAGAACCCCACTCCGTTCTTCTTCGCCCAATCCAGAATCGAAGAAGTCAATGCGCCCGACTGCGACACCAGCGCCAGCGGACCTGGTGCGCACAAGGCCCCGGCCACGCTGGCATTCAGGTTGAGGTGCGGGCGCTGAAAACCCAGGCAATTGGGGCCCAGCAAATGAATGTCATCGCGCCGGGCGATGCGGTGCAGTTCGGCTGCCAGCGTGGCGTCAATGCCGCTGGAAATCACCAGGGCAGCGCGGCAATTGATGCGCCCCACGATCTCCAGCGCCGCGACCACTTCACTTGGCGGCACAGCAATGATGGCCAGATCGGCCTGCGTGTGGGCAAGATCAGCCAAGGTGCCGCTGTAGTGCATATCCAGAAACACCAGCGTGCCCGCAAACCGTTGCGCCACCAGGGCCCCATACAAGGCTTGCGCCTGGGCAGTCTGGGAGGCGGGGTCATCCGGCTTGCCGGCCAGCACGGCAATGGAGCAGGGTGAAAAAAGGGGGGTCAAAAAATGCTTGTCCATACGACTCTCAATTGGCAGGGGGATCCCAAGTGCTCAGCTTAACCCGTCTGGATGACATGTGCCTTGACTTGAGGCAAGCCCTCTTCGCGCTATCCTCAAGCCCATGCAATCCTCATTCATCTGGCTCGGCCCGGCGCGGCTGCCATTTTTGATTTTGACCCCCGCCTGCGTGGTGCTGGGCCTGGCCTGTGCGCATTGGACACAGGGGCAGGTCAACGCGCTGCACGCCTGGCTGGTACTGCTGGGGGCGGTGGCCGCGCATGTCAGCGTGAATGCTTTCAATGAAGTGCAGGATTTTCGCAGTGGTCTGGACGCCCTGACCCAACGTACGCCCTTCAGCGGGGGCAGCGGAGTGTTGCCGGCGCACCCGGAGTTGGCAGGCGTTGCCCTGCTTATGGCGGTGCTGAGCTTGGGCATCAGCATCGGGGTGGGCCTGTATTTTGTGAACTTGCGCGGGCTGGCCTTGCTGCCACTGGGTCTGACCGGCGTGGCACTGGTGCTGGTCTACACGCCGTGGATCACACGCCAGCCCCTGCTGTGCCTGCTGGCTCCCGGGCTAGGGTTTGGGCCTCTCATGATTTTGGGCACCCAGGTGGCCCTGACCGGGCACACCTCGGCCACGGCCCTGGCAGCATCCACAGTGCCGTTTTTTCTGGTCAACAACCTGCTGCTGTTGAACCAGTTTCCGGACGTGGAGGCCGACCGCCAGGTGGGCCGACGCCATATCCTCATCGTCTATGGCCCCACCGTGGCGGCGCGCATTTATGCGGCACTGATGGCCCTGGCCTTTGGCAGCCTGATGCTGGGTGTGCTGGCGGGTTGGCTGCCCACCGGCGCCTTGCTGGGCCTTTTTGCACTATTTTGGGCCGTGCCTACGGTGCGGACGGTGCTGACCCATGCCAACGACGTGGCGCAACTCATGCCGGCCATGGGCCGCAACGTGGGGGTGTGCATCCTGACACCCACCCTCATGGCCGCAGGCATGTGGATCGCGTGAACGCCCCGCCGGGCGGCAAAATTCGCCGCATTGCCCACCTCGACATGGACGCTTTTTATGCCTCGGTCGAGCTGCTGCGCTACCCGCAACTCAAGGGGCTGCCGGTGGTGATCGGGGGTGGACGCCGCACGCAGGACGAAACCCTGCGTCAGACGTATGCCGGCCACACGTTGGCCGACATTCCAGTGCAAGACTTTCCACTTTTAAAGGATTACACCGGGCGCGGCGTGATCACCACCGCCACCTATGCGGCGCGCCAGTTTGGCGTGGGCTCGGCCATGGGGCTGATGAAGGCCGCCAAGCTGTGCCCGCAAGCTATTCTGCTGCCGGTCGATTTCCCTGAAATCCGGCGCTACTCGCGCGCCTTCAAAGACATCATTCTGGACATTGCCCCGCTCATGGAAGACCGGGGCATTGACGAGGTCTACATTGACTTCACCGACGTACCCGGCGGCCAGCGCGAAGGCGGGCGCGTGCTGGCCCGACTCATTCAAAAAGCCATTTTTGACCAGACCGGCCTGACCTGTTCCGTGGGCGTGGCACCCAACAAGCTGCTGGCCAAAATGGCCAGCGAGTTCAACAAGCCCAACGGCATCTCCCTGGTGTTTGAAGACGACCTAGCCAGCAAAATCTGGCCCCTGGCCTGCCGCAAGATCAACGGCATTGGCCCCAAGGCCGATGAAAAGCTCAAAAGTCTGGGCATCGAGACCATTGGCCAGCTGGCCCAGCAAGAACTGCAATGGCTGATTGACCACTTTGGTCAAAAAACCGGTGCCTGGATGTTTGACGCGGCCCACGGCCGGGACACGCGCCCCATCGTGCTGGAGAGCGAGCCGGTGTCGATCAGCCGCGAGACCTCGTTTGAGCGCGACCTGCACGCCGTGCGTGACAAAGCCGAGCTGGGTGCGATCTTCACCCGTCTGTGCGAACAAGTAGCCCAGGACCTGGCGCGCAAAGGGTATGTGGGCAAAACCATCGGCATCAAACTGCGCTTTGACGACTTCAAAAGCATCACCCGAGACCAGACCCTGGAACAACCCACGGCCGATGCGCGCGCCATCCGCCAGGCCGCAGGGCTTTGCCTTAAACGCGCCCCGCTCACGCAACGCCTGCGCCTGCTGGGGGTGCGGGTGGCCTCGCTGAGCCGCCCGGGCGGGGGAGCAGAATTTAAGGAAAAAGAGCCTCTAGCCGGCGAATTCATTGCCCAAACTGCTATATTTTCAGAAGCAAAGAGCGGGCAACTGTTTTGATGCTTGGACACAAAACAAATGGTTTTTAATCAAACATGCGTCTGGCCGGCGATTTCATTGGTCTCTACTTATATTATTGATAGCAAAACAAGCGATGTGAAGAACCTGAAAATCGTGGGTTTGCACATCCGATTCGGCACCCAAACTCGACTACAGTGTGGCAAAGGGCGTGTCTCTCGCCCTCCCGTTTAAGTCAGGAACCCCCATGCAATTCGATACCTTGATGCGCCGCTTCACGATCCGGTTTCGCATGCTCAGCGCCATTGGCGTCGTGCTTCTTCTAATCGGCGCGCTCGGCGCCACCGGCCTGTATGGGATGGGTCGCATCCAGGGCATGAGCGAAGCCTTCATGAGCCAGTCTTATGCCATGGTGGGGCGTCTGGCTGACTTGCGCTTGAGCATGAACATGACGCGTCGGCATGAGAAAGACATGATCATTCAGTATGAAAAGCCGGAAGCCGTAACCGCCACGTTCGCCAAATGGCAAGCCAGCCTCGCCGAGACCGAAAAAACAGCCACCAGCCTGCAGTCCGGCATGCGACCAGACAGCCAGGCCAAGGTTCAGCAGGTGATGCAGTCGATGGCAGCTTACCGCGATCTGTTCACACCCATTGCCCGCCAGCTTGAGCAACAGGGCTACGACACAGCCACCGTAGCCGCCCGTCTGAGTGGCAAAGCCTTGGTGAAATTTGACGAAGCCGAGACCCTCCTGGCCCAAATTGAGGCTGTGCTGCACAAAGATGTTGAAAGCGCCGTACAGGAGCAAGCAGCCGTTGCACAACAGGTCGAACTGCTGTTTGCCGTGGTCACAGTGCTGGGCTTGATCTTTGTGGTGCCCAGCACCTTGATAAACATGAACTCGATTTGCCGCCCCATCGACCAGGCCGAGCGCATGGCCCACGCCATTGCCGGGGGCGACCTGACCGACCAGGGTATCAACACCGACGGGCACGATGAAACCGCCCGGCTGTTGCGCTCCCTTGCCGGGATGCAGCAGTCCCTTTCAAGCCTGGTGGGCCAGGTGCGTCAGTCCACCGACAGCATCTCCACGGCCAGCGCCGAGATTGCCTCGGGCAACCAGGACTTGAGTGTGCGCACCGAGCAAACCGCCAGCAACCTGCAGCAGGCTGCGGGCAGCATGGATCAACTCACCCACACCGTGCGCCAAACGGCCGATGCCTCGCGCCAGGCCAATGCGCTGGCCACCTCGGCTGGCGAGGTGGCTCACCGCGGAGGCGCGGTAGTGGCGCAGGTGGTGAGCACCATGAACGACATCAATGTGAGCTCCAAAAAGATCAGCGACATCATTGGGGTGATTGACGGCATTGCCTTTCAGACCAACATTCTGGCGCTCAATGCGGCGGTGGAGGCAGCCCGTGCAGGTGAGCAGGGGCGGGGGTTTGCGGTGGTGGCCAGCGAGGTACGGTCTCTGGCCGGACGCTCGGCCGAGGCAGCCAAGGAGATCAAGAGCCTCATCGGCGCCAGTGTGGAGCGCATCGAGACCGGCTCGCGTCTGGTGAGTGACGCGGGGCGCACCATGACCGATATCGTGACCTCGGTGCAGCGCGTGACCGACATCATTGGCGAGATCACGGCCTCCACCGCCGATCAGAGTCAGGGCATTGATGCCGTCAACGGCTCGGTGGTGCAGCTCGACCAGATGACGCAACAAAACGCCGCCCTGGTGGAGCAGTCCGCCGCCGCTGCCGAGAGCCTGAGCGAGCAGGCACAACGGCTGGCTGAGGTGGTGGGGACTTTCAAGTTGCAAGACGCCTACCGGACACAGGGACAACCCAATCTGCGGGCTCTGCCAGGCTGATGGCATGGCGTTAAAAACACAAAAATAGCCATCCAGCCGTTGAATTCATTGAATTTAGCATCTATTTTCAATAGCAAATAGACCCAAAAAAAGTACGCTTCAAGAGAGTTTGGGGCTGAAAAAAACGTCCAATCTCGGCTACAGTGGGTTGCAGGGCGTGACTCCCACCAGCCCGTTTATGGCCAGGAGCCATCATGCAGTTTGACACTTTAATGCGTCGTTTCACGATCCGGTTTCGCATGCTGGGCGCCATTGTTGTCGTCGTTATCTCCTTGGGACTGGTGGGCGCCATTGGGGTGGCCGCACAGCTCTATGCGAACAACATCACCATGAAGCTGATCAACGAGGACACGGCCTCGTTGGCCGAGCTGGGTCGTTTGCAGCAAGCCATGGCGAGCCTGCGCCAAAATGAAAAAGACATGGTGATCCAGTACGAAAACAGTGTGGAAGCCGCCAACCACAAGGAAGCCTGGACCAAGTCTTACCTGGAGCTGGACGTTGCGGCCAAGGCGCTTGGCCCGCTGTTACCCACAGATGCACAACGCACCCAGTTGGACAAAATCATGGCAGACATGCACGAGTTCAGGCGGGCGTTCGGGCCAATGGCGAACAAGCTGGAGTCCATGGGGTATGAATCGGCCCAGATTGCGGCGGCAAACATCAAGAAAATCGAGCCTTTTTTTCAGGGCGCCAACAATGGCGTCAACAAGTTGGCTCAGGACCTGCATGACACCACTCTGGCCCACCGAACTGAGCTGCAAGCCGCCGTAATCCAGGTGGTTTGGCTCACAGCAGGGGTTACCGCCCTGCTACTGGCCCTGATCGTGCCCAGCACCATCATGAACATGAACTCGATTTGCCGCCCCATCGACCAGGCCGAGCGCATGGCCCACGCCATTGCCGGGGGCGACCTGACCGACCAGGGTATCAACACCGACGGGCACGATGAA
>JAUXQA010000037.1 GCA_030683195.1 Rhodoferax sp.
CGAGATCTATGTCTTGTCCAAAGACGAAGGTGGCCGCCACACACCATTCTTCAACAACTACCGTCCCCAGTTCTACTTCCGTACAACGGACGTGACCGGTGCGATCGAGTTGCCAGAAGGCAAGGAAATGGTCATGCCAGGAGACAACGTGTCGATCACCGTCAAGTTGATCAACCCGATCGCCATGGAAGAAGGCCTGCGTTTTGCTATCCGAGAAGGCGGCAATACCGTCGGCGCCGGTGTAGTTGCAAAGATCATCGCGTAATAATTTTTTGATTAATGCAGGGGCGTAGCTCAATTGGCAGAGCGTCGGTCTCCAAAACCGAAGGTTGATGGTTCGATTCCTTCCGCCCCTGCCACCTAATTCTTGGAAATAAGGTGGAAAAGCCAAGCTCGCTATGTTTATGGCGGGCTTCAGTGCCTTAGGGCAGCTGCTTTGATTTGACTTTGACAAGCGCGAGATAGAGAAAAAATGGCCACCACACAAGTAGAAACCGTCAGTACCGGGGCGGACAAGGCCAAGCTAGCGGCGTCCGTCGTGCTGGTTATCGCGGCACTGGCCGCCTTTTACGTTTTAAGCAGCCGAGGCTCGCTGGTTCAGTGGGGTGTCCTGCTTGTCGGACTCACCGCTGCTGTGGTGGTTTTTTTCACTTCCGAGCCAGGTAAAGCACTGCTCGCATTCGGCCGAGACTCTTGGCGAGAGGTTAAAAAAGTTGTCTGGCCCGCTCGTAAGGAAGCGATCCAAATGACTGCTTATGTTTTTGTGTTTGTACTTGTCATGGCCATATTTCTCTGGCTGACAGACAAAACGCTTGAATGGCTGTTTTATGACCTGATCCTGGGGTGGAGAAAGTAATGACCGATTCTGTAGAAGCCCCATCAACCAACATACCTGCGGCAGCGCAGGTTTTGTCGACAGCGTCGACCAACCCGGACATGCGCTGGTATGTGGTTCATGCGTATTCCGGCATGGAAAAAACCGTTGAGCGAAATATTGCTGAACGGATCGCACGCGCTGGCATGGAAAACAAATTTGGTCGCGTTTTGGTTCCCATGGAGGAAGTGGTTGAGATCAAGAACGGCCAGAAGAAGACCACCGAGCGCAAGTTTTTTCCAGGCTATGTGTTGGTCGAGATGGTCATGGACGATGAAACATGGCATCTGATCAAACACACCAATAAAGTGACTGGCTTTGTTGGTGGGATCAAAAACAGACCGGCGCCTATTTCCGAAGCTGAGGTCATGAAAATCGTGACCCAGATGCAAGAAGGCACAGAGAAGCCTCGCCACAAGGTCGAATTCATCGTGGGTGAATTTGTCCGAGTCAAGGATGGTCCTTTCACCGACTTCACTGGGTCAGTCGAAGAAGTCAATTACGAAAAAAGTAAAGTCCGGGTTGCAGTTACCATTTTTGGTCGATCCACCCCTGTGGAGCTTGAGTTCTCGCAGATAGAAAAAACCTGACACTGAAACTTGGTTTCAAGGTTGGATTTCGCACTTTTCGACTCGGTGCGAATGTTGTTAGTGAGTCGTTAACCCCGGGGAGCCAGGGTCTGCTCAATTAGGAGCTAGGCCCGGGCGCTATCACCCGCAAGGAGAAAAGCATGGCGAAAAAAATCGTCGGTTTTGTCAAACTGCAAGTACCAGCAGGCAAAGCCAATCCATCACCACCCATCGGCCCCGCACTGGGTCAACGTGGTTTGAACATCATGGAATTCTGCAAGGCCTTCAATGCCCAGACCCAAGGTATCGAGCCCGGCTTGCCACTGCCCGTGGTCATCACCGCATTCGCAGACAAGAGTTTTACCTTTGTCATCAAATCGCCACCTTCGTCGATTTTGATCAAAAAGGCTGTGAAAATCGACAAGGGTTCATCGACACCCCATACTGTCAAAGTTGGCAAGATCACACGGGCTCAGCTCGAAGAAATCGCCAAGACCAAGATGAAAGACTTGACCGCTGCCGACATGGATGCAGCAGTCCGCACCATCGCCGGCTCAGCCCGCTCGATGGGCGTGAATGTGGAGGGCGTATAAATGGCTCAATTGACTAAAAAACAAAAGTCTTTCGCTGGCAAAGTGGACAGCAACAAGTTGTACCCTTTGGCTGATGCGCTTGGACTCGTGAAAGAGTGCGCGAACGCCAAGTTTGACGAATCCATCGACGTGGCAGTCCAACTCGGCATTGATGCCAAGAAATCTGACCAGGTTGTGCGTGGTGCAGTTGTGTTGCCTAACGGCACCGGCAAAACAAAGCGCGTGGCGGTATTCGCTCAGGGTGCCAAAGCTGAAGAAGCCAAGGCTGCCGGTGCAGACATCGTCGGCATGGATGACCTCGCGGCGATGATCAAAGCGGGTGACATGCCTTTTGACATCGTGATTGCAGCACCAGACGCAATGCGTATCGTTGGTACGTTGGGTCAGATTCTGGGACCACGTGGCCTGATGCCTAACCCTAAAGTAGGTACTGTGACCCCTGATGTGGCCACTGCGGTGAAAAACGCCAAAGCTGGACAAGTTCAATTCCGCGTCGACAAGGCTGGCATCATCCATTCCACGATCGGTCGTCGTTCTTTTGACAGCGACAAGCTGCAAGGCAATCTGGCTGCGTTGGTTGATGCGTTGACCAAGGCTAAGCCAGCCACCAGCAAGGGCGTGTACCTTCGCAAAGTTGCTGTTTCCTCAACGATGGGCGTTGGCGTCCGCGTGGATCTGCAGACTATTGCTGCTTGATAGCAAAAATTTGAATCGTCTGAAAAGATGGTTCAAAGTGGTGGGCTGCCTGGATTGAAAAGTTTAGGCAGGTCATCCAAGACCGTTGGCGGGCAAGTTGCTTTATGCACCAAGCCCTTAATTAAGTTGTGGCAGACTGAGTTTGTGACACAGCCAACGCAGATGGCGATCCCGCTGCTGATGGAAATATTTCCTGAACAGTTGGTCGCTGCAATGTGGCGTGTTTGAAGGCATGTAGCTGACAGGCACAATTTAAGGAGTAGACCTTGAGTCTTAATCGCAGTGAGAAAG
>JAUXQA010000051.1 GCA_030683195.1 Rhodoferax sp.
GGCCGCGCTGCGACAAATCTCAATACAGAAGTTGTCCGGTCCGGTTGGTATGCAGATTTGCCCACGTCAGGTGAGCGGCAGATCAGCGATGGGAGCCTACTTCCTCTCAGCACCGGTATCATTTTCAATAGTTTGATACCAGGAGCGTCCGGTAGCAGCGGCTGCGCCGTAGCCCGAGACGGTGGGCGAACTTACAAAATTGATATTGCGACAGGCAATGGCAGTTCATCAGACTCATCTGTTGGTCTGCTGGGGGAAGTAATGGTGGTAGAGCGGCCAGATCTAACCACGAGGACACCCACTGACAGCACCGGAAGAGGGATCAAAATACTGACCAATGATGTGTATCAACTCGGTTCTCAGGGCTGGAAGAAAACTGAGTCAGTTACCACGCAAGTAACAGCAGGACGGTTGAGCTGGCGGCAAATCAATAACTACCAAGATTTGAAGAGTGCACCATGAAGAAACGTTTGAATGACGGGTTCACCTTAATTGAATTGATGATTGTGGTCGCAATAGTCGCAATTCTTACAAGCATTGCCTATCCGGCATATACCAGTTCGATTGTCAAGGGCAAAAGAGCGGAAGGTCGAACGGCGCTTGCTGAGCTCCTGCAGCAGCAAGAACGATTTATGACCCAAACAAATTCTTATTGTGCTTTTAGCAACACTGCCGGAACAACGGCAGTAGTGGCAGGTTGCGCAACTGTCCCATTCAAAACTTTTTCGGGAGATAGTCAAGCTAAGGCTGCCTACTATTTGAGCGCTGATGCCTGTCCAAACTCCACTATTGCGGAGTGCGTGCGAGTATCCGCTGTGCCCATTAAAAGTGATGCAGAAGCAGGCACTCTGCAGGTCCTTAGTACCGGAACAAAGACTTGTACCGGTAACAACACAACTGTTTGCTGGTGATGAAAAAGTGCCACTTCTCAGTCAAAGGATTTACGCTCATCGAATTGATGGTGACGGTGGCCTTGGTGGCGGTTTTGATGGCTGTCGCCGTGCCGAGCATGACTACTTTTCAGCGGAATGCACAATTGACCTCGTTTTCTAATACGCTGCTTTCAGCGATTAACGCTGCCAGAGGTGAGGCCATGAAGCGCGGTCAGTCTGCGATGGTTGTTCCAACCGATGGTAGCAATTGGAGTAGTGGCTGGGTTGTTTTCGTCGATCTTGATCGATCTCAAACCTATTCCGAAACGACGGACTTTACTGTGTTGAAGCGAGAAGCACCACCGAGCTATTTGGCTATCACGGTAACAGGAACTGCTTCAGCGACACCGCCATACATTTTGTTTGACGCTTCCGGTTATGCAAAAAACAAGGCGGGCGGTTTCCCCGGAAACCAAAGTTTCAACATCAAACGCAGTGATGCCACCGGCATAGATGAATTTGCGCAAACGCGGCGAATAAAGATTGCATCTACTGGACGAGTCAGGGTTTGCACACCAAAGTCTGGTTCCGACGCTCAATGCAATGCTTCATCTGGACTGTAAAAGGCGCTCGCCCAATTCATGTGAGTTAGTGGGTAATCACTGCATCGCTGCAAGATTGACTCCCTCCGTGAGCATATTTACCAATGCTTACCGTCGTACCTCATCCACCAACGTTTTGAACTCATCAATGTCTTCAAAACTTCGGTACACACTGGCAAAACGCACATAGGCCACCTTGTCGAGTTTCTTCAACTCCCGCATGACCAATTCCCCAATGCGGGCAGATGGCAACTCGCGTACTCCAAGGCTCAATAGTTTCTCTTCGATCCTCTCTACCGCGCCGTCGACCTGCTCCGTGCTCACAGGCCGCTTGCGCAGCGCAAGCTTCATCGAGGCCAGCAGTTTGGCGCGCTCGTACTCGATACGTCGGCCATCTTTCTTGACAATTGTCGGAAATGACACGTCAGGCCGCTCGTAGGTTGTAAAGCGTTTTTGGCATGAGCCGCATTGGCGTCTGCGGCGTATGGAATCCCCGTCTTCAGACATCCTGGTTTCCACGACCTGGGTGTCAGCATGGCTGCAGAAGGGGCATTTCATTGCGCAGGCATCAAGGAGTGGGTCACGCTGCGCTTGGGCGGGTCAGGCCGAATAGACCGGGAAGCGGGCGGTCAGGGCATTCACCTTGGCGCGCACTGCATCGATATTGGCTTGATCCCGCGGGTTGTCCAGAACGTCTGCAATCAAGTTGGCCGTCATGCGGGCCTCTTCATCCTTGAAACCCCGGGTGGTCAAAGCAGGTGTGCCAATGCGCACGCCGCTGGTGACCATGGGTTTCTCGGGGTCGTTAGGGATAGCGTTTTTATTGATGGTCATATGGGCCGCGCCCAAGACCGCCTCGGCTTCCTTGCCAGTGATGCCTTTGGCCCGCAGGTCAACCAGCATCACATGGCTTTCGGTGCGGCCACTCACAATGCGCAGACCGCGCTCAATTAATGTTTCAGCCACGATGCGGGCGTTAGTCAGAACTTGTTGCTGGTAAATTTTGAAGTCAGGCTGCAGCGCTTCTTTAAACGCGACTGCCTTGGCTGCAATCACATGCATCAGTGGGCCGCCTTGCAGGCCGGGGAAAATTGCGCTGTTGATGGCTTTCTCGTGTTGGGTCTTCATCAAGATAATGCCGCCGCGTGGGCCACGCAGGCTCTTGTGGGTGGTCGATGTCACCACGTCGGCATGGGGCACAGGGTTTGGGTACACGCCTGCGGCAATCAAGCCGGCGTAGTGAGCCATATCCACCATAAAAATGGCGCCAACATCTTTGGCTACTTTGGCGAAGCGCTCAAAGTCAATGCGCAGGCTGTATGCCGAGGCGCCGGCAATAATAAGTTTGGGTTTGGACTCATGGGCTTTGCGTTCCATGGCGTCGTAGTCAATTTCTTCTTTTTCATTCAGGCCGTAGCTCACTACATTGAACCATTTCCCGCTGATGTTCAAGGGCATACCGTGGGTCAGGTGACCACCTTCGGCCAAGCTCATGCCCATGATGGTGTCACCTGGCTTCAAAAATGCCAAGAACACCGCCTCGTTGGCGGATGCCCCGCAATGGGGCTGCACATTGGCAGCGTCAGCACCGAAAATCTGCTTCACGCGGTCGATGGCCAGCTGCTCGGCAACGTCTACAAACTCACAGCCACCGTAGTAGCGTTTGCCGGGGTAGCCTTCGGCGTATTTGTTGGTGAGTTGGGTGCCCTGTGCAGCCATAACGGCCGGCGAGGCGTAGTTCTCGCTGGCAATCAGTTCAATGTGATGTTCTTGGCGGGCATTTTCAGCCTGGATGGCAGCAAACAACTCGGGATCGGTTTGTTCAATCAGAATATTGCGGTTAAACATGGCAGTCCTTAAAGACAATGGGCCTGTGAGTCATCTTATTGACTCCAGGGCTGCCCAGGCGAACGGCTAAACACACACGTCGTCTTGACTTGTGCGGCACGCTCCCCCGTGGTGGTCCCACTTCAGCGCTGTCTGCCTATGGGGGCAGGGCGCCTATCGCCAGTTGCGTGCGGTTTGAGTTTAACTTATCAGGCTCGCCGACCCTATCGCGCCTGCGCTGTCCCGTATCAATAGCCGGTCAGTGCGGCCACTTTTTCGGGACTTTCGTCCAACAGGGGTTGCACTGGTGTGCGGATGATGATGGCTGCCGGCGGGGCAATTGGCACGGCTCGTCCATTAGCCACCATTTGCAGACGCGAATGTTCGGCCATGACCTTTGCTGCGTACCCTCCATCGTCTTCAATATTAGCCGCACCCACGTAATACTTGAGGCCACCCTCCATGGAGCCTGCACGTGCAATGCATTCTTGAAGCACCTTGACACCCACCCGCAAATTGGAAACAGGATCGAAAGCGGCGAGCTTGCCGCCAAAGCTGGCGTATTTGTCGCTGT